>NZ_JXYY01000024.1:0-18018 GCF_016082235.1 Spiroplasma sp. hyd1 | reverse complement strand
TTGCAATTTTTTAACAAGTAATGCAAGAAGTCTATTATTCCAAAGTTTGTTATGTATAATAAATTTAATTAGTAAAAATTACTATGAAATTACGATAAATTTATTTAAATTTGTTATTTTAATTGTTACACTTGTGTTGTTTAGTTACTTTTTTAGTAGTTTAAATGCCTATGTTCAATACTTGAATTTAAAAAATGATAATCCAACAGTTAAACCTAGCTTAATTGTTGAACGATTATTATTTTGATTACAAAAAGATTATTTACGAGGAATGGGCTTTTTCCTATTATTTCCTTTGGTTTTTAGTGGTTTTGATTTTATTCTTGATTGTTATGCCCTAACTCGTAATAGTTTCGCTCTTAAAACTGGGAAAGGAATTAAACGAGAGTATCATTTTAAACAGTTATGTCAGATCAAATCCGATGCATAAAAAGATTTTTATTTACTGTTGGGTAATTTGATAGTATAATTAAAGTATGGGGATGTTCTGGTTTCGACAGGAATGATCTACTAGTATCGGCAGTAGTTTGGCAGACTATAATGCTTCTGGGTTTGAAGAAACGCAAACAAAAAACAAAACGAAGACAAAGTTGAAATTCCAGCATTCATGATGAACAATCAATTTGCTGGTCAATTTCAAGCGTTAGCAGTTTAATTTCTCGTTGTTAGAGAATAGCTAGCCGTAATAATAGTTAATTGTAGGTTATTAACCATTATCGTATCTAAATACTTAATCTAATAGAAATTCTAATTGATAATGTTAGGGTTTTGAAAACAACTTATTATCTAGTTATTTAATTAGTTGTCTAGTCCTACTATTAAATAATGAAAGAAAGATGATTAGACTAAACTGTAGAAGATATTAGAAAGTTGTTTGTGGACGCGGGTTCAATTCCCGCCATCTCCACCATTTTTTATTTTAAGTCCTTTTTAAAACTTATTTTTAAGGGTGTAAATTTTAAAAAGTATTTAAAAGGAATGATATAATAAAAACAATGCATATATTTTTAAATGAGGTGAAAATAAGTGGGTAATATTTTAAGTATTATTTTTGTATATTTATTCTTTATACTTATTTTTACTTTTATTTATGTTTTTACCTGAGGTTTAGTTCGAAATTATTTTACTCGGTTTATGATTTATTACCAAGCAGTTATTGGTGGTGTTTTTGCCATTTTAGTTATTATTGCGCAAGGTTTGATTCTAGTTTTTGTCCCACCAAAAACAGGGGAAGCAAATACGATGATTGTTATTAATATCTTTTTGCCAATAATAGTTTGCTGAATGATTGGGGTTTTTATTTCTTATTTATCAACAATTTTATATACGATTATTATGTTTACTTTCTTATTTGGGGTGTTACCACATCTAACTAATAGCTATTTTTTATCTTTAACTGGAACATCTAATATTGTTATGGTTACAGTCCTTTATGGACTAAGTTTAATTATTATTTTTATTAGTTGATACTTTAAATGAACAAAATGAACAAGTTGGTCATTATTAGCATTAGCGTCGTTTATTACAACATCAATTATTATTTTAGTTCAATCTAGAATTATGGCTGTTTCAGCAAACTTAGTAAATGAATTATATGTTTTAGTGTGGATTACAATGAGTTATTTTGCTTATAGTATTTGTGCAATTATTGAATTAATTTATATTCATGCTTTAAAATTACAAAATATTATTGAATATGATCGAAACAGTTATGTTCGTGAAGCATTAGCACACGATGCTATTTATAATGTCATTCATAAAAATAAAATTCGACATGGAATTTATTTTACTTTTATGATTAATAATGTTGAAAAACTAGATCGTTTTTTAAGCAGCAATATTAAAAATAAAATTATTGACTTAATTTCAAACCAAGTTTTTACCTTATGAAAAGACCAAAATGTTTTATTTTTTAAGGCAAGCTTAAATCACTTTGGAATTTTTGTGCCCCTTAGTCAGGATGAAAAAATTAATATTGGTAATATTTTGCTACATAACAAAAGCAAATTACGACCAGAAACTGATTTATTAAAAGAATTTGAAATTTTATTAGGACAAGTTAATACTAGTTTTATTTTTAAAAAATACAAAATAATTGTTAAATTACAAGGTTATGCTTCATTATATGGTTTGCAATCGAATGATTTAAATAAGTTAAAAGAATATAATATTGCTACTGCTGATAATCGTTTAAACATTGAATATTTAAATCAAATTATTTTTGTTGATCCGGGACATATTAAGGAGTTATCAAATCAAAAACGCAGTATTTTAGCTTTAAATGAACATACGCAATTAGAAAAGATTGTTAGTTTATATTTGCCAATTGTTAATGTCACTGATGATTTTAAATTAGTATACCATTATAGTAATAACTTGGTTAATGGTGTTGATAGCGATCTAATGTTTACCAAGAATATTAGTAATTTTAGAGGACTTGTTCATGAAACAATGTTAGCACGTTTTAATGCTGCTTTAAACATTAAAAATTTTCAAAAGTTAGATAATTATTTAGAACAAAAATTATTTATTACTTATCCAGCTAGTTTTATTGCTGGTGAGCAGTTTAACTTAAAAAAATTTGCAACAAAATTAATTGAATTAAAAATTAAACCTTCGAATTTAATTTTAACGTTTGATTTAATGGAAACTGGTTTTGACCCAGAACAATTTAAACAAAATTTAACGGCAATTAAAAACATTGGAATTGAGGTGGCAGTTAAAAACTTTGGTGGAATTGATACTGAATTAAATAGTTTGTATTATTATGAGCCTAATTATGCTATTTTTGCCCCAACCATTATTCGAGAAATGTTTATTCATTTACATTATCAAAACTTAATTAAGGAATATATTATTTTAGCAAAAAAAATTGATGTTATTTTAATTGCGCCACAAGTTAATAGTTACTTAGGATATAGTAAATTAAAAGAACTAAAAATTGATTATATGTTTGGTTCATTGTTTGGTACTTATGATGAACCACAATTGGAAGTTAGTCGTGAGATAAAATTAGCATTATTAAAAAATAAAATGAAAGGGTCACAAGATGAGACTAAGATATAAGCCTTGAGCAGAAGAATATATTGAAAGCAATCCAACGGTTACCTTACAGAATCCAGAAAATTATCAAGGACAATGAGCAAAAACTGTTTTCAAAAATAACCATCCCTTAAACATTGAAATTGGAACAGGAAAGGGTGAATTTATTGTTACTTTAGCAAAAAAATATCCAGAACAAAATTTTTTAGCAATTGAACGGTATCCTTCAGTTATGGTTTTAGCGTTAAAGAAAATTGTTGCTGAAAATTTACCAAATTTAAAAATTATTGCTTTTGATGCCACTATGTTATTAGACATTTTTGCGCCCCAGGAAGTTAATAGAATTTATTTAAATTTTTCTGACCCATGGCCAAAAGTACGCCACGAAAAGCGGCGTTTAACTAACATAAAATTTTTAGAATTCTACCAATTAATTTTACAAACAAATGGTGAAATTCATTTTAAAACAGATAATGATCAGTTATTTGCTTATTCGTTAGAATCCTTTCAAACAAATAACTGAAAAGTTATTGATTACACGACTGATTTATATGATAGTAAGTATCTTGAAAATAATATTCCAACCGAATATGAACGTCGTTTTGTACAACTTGGAAAAAATATTAACTATCTTTATGTTCAGAAAGAATTAGATTAATCGCATTATTGTTTGTTCATAAAGTTAAACGAGGGATTTCTGTGGTTGCAAGACTAAATGTATAACTAATTGATTCGTTAAAAGTTTTTTTAATTTTAATGTTTGAATAATGATAAGTTAAATACTCATCAACAAGTTTAATTTTACTAATAGGAAATTGAATAATAATTTCTTTTGTTTCTAAAAAAGGGATTAATTCACTATTTTTTAAATTCATTTTAACACTATTTGCATAAGCACGAATTAACCCGCCGGCCCCTAATTTAATACCTCCAAAATAGCGAATAACTAAACAGACAACATTGGTAAGATGATGATGTAATAAAATATCTAAAATTGGTTTGCCAGCAGTATTGCTTGGTTCGCCATCATCGTATTTTCGCATAATATTTTGATTTTTTCCGATAATATATGCATAACAATTATGATTTGCATTTAATTGCTGGTTTGTTTTAATAAAAGCAAGGGCTGCTTGTTCAGAAGTAACTTTTTGTAGCAAACAAATAAAACGTGACTTTTTAATGGTCATTTCTCCAATAATTATTTTGTTTTCTTTTAGTTCTTGCATTTCTTCACCACTTTATTTTGCTTTCTTAATTTTTGATAAAGATTTTCATATTTTTTATAAAATTATTTTATAATAATTTAAAATAAATGTTAGCATTCTTTGTTGTTTTTCTTACTATTTATTTGATAGATAATCTTAATGTTTGTTTTCATTTTAGGCAAAGTTTCTTTTAACCATAATTTATTTGATAACTTGGTTATACGCTATTGGAAATAAAAAATTTAACAACAAAAGAAAAACAAATATAATAAAAATATTAAATAAACAGTGGGAGGAAAAATAAAAAATATGAAGAAAATATTAAGTATATTAGATACAATATCTTTAACTGGACTTGGAACAGCAAATAGTGTTGCTTGTAAAAATCAATTTTCAGAAAGCGATCAAGCCTATATTAATTCATTTTTTATGAGCAGTTTATTTTTTAACGTAGATTCTACTAAAATGGCAAAATGTAGCGGGGCGGAGATTAGCTAATATAGTGTAGATTTAAAACCTAGTATAGGAGTTAAAATTAATAAAGATAATATGAAAAATATAATAAAAACCGATGATTTCTCAAACAAAGATGGTGTAATTAGTTATTTAATTCAAGAATATGAAAAAATATCAAATGGTTTAAATATTAAATTAGAAAATAACATTTGAAATTTTACCAATGTACAGATAATTGATAATAAAGAGAATGGAAAAAGTAAATTCGTGCTTTATTGTAAAACCCAAAAATTTAATCTTGACGTAGATTTATTATTAAAATATAATTCAAAAAATTATAATTATAAGTTAGTTTTTAAATCCAATAGCATTTAAAGAATTAATAATATTAAAATATTTAATGTTTTTAAAACATCAAAGGTTTTAGTTCAAGAATCATTGGATTTAAAAAAGTTTTTGATATAATTAATTTGCAAAAAATAAATACTAATAATTACAATATTTCAGACAAGTAATAGGAGATAAAATAATGTGAATAAAGTATGCAGTTGGTTGGAGAGAGTTTTTTGATAATGAAATTAAAAAACCATATTTTCAACAATTGTTAAAAAATATTGATAATGAATATGAAAAAAATATTTGTTATCCCCAAAAAACCGATATTTTTCGATTATTTACTTTAATTGAACCAAAAGATATTAAAGTTGTAATTATTGGTCAAGACCCATACCATGGCCCTGGCCAAGCTAATGGATTAGCTTTCAGTGTTAGTAGTGGTATTAAAAACCCACCAAGTTTAGTTAATATTTTTCATGAATTAAAAAAGGATTTAGGGGTTGACCATCATGCTAGTGGTAATTTAGAACATTGAGTTAAAGAAGGTGTTTTTTTATATAATACAATTGGTAGTGTTGTTACCAAAACGCCACTGAGTCATAAAGATATTGGTTGAACAACTTTTAGCCAAAATTTAATTATTTATTTAAATCAAATTCACGATGACATTATTTATGTTTTATGGGGCAATTATGCAAAACAATATAGTGAGTATATTACTAACAAAAGTAATATTATTAAGGGATCACACCCGTCACCTTTTAGCTATAACTTGTTTAAAGATCAACAATTTTTTATAAAAATTAATAATTTACTTTTAAAAAATAAAAAAAACATAATTGAATGAAAAATGTAATGTATAATTGTATTATGTAAAATATTGACTCCACAAAAGCTTTATTTTATCAACATGTAGATTGCGGGGATATTATGAGTTTATTAACAATATTTAGCGATATATCGAAAATCTTGTATAGTAATAAAATGGCATATATTGCTAGTGGGGTAATAGGCGCACTTTTTGTCATATATTGTGTTTATAATGGTTTGTATTATTTAATCAATCCTAAACGTTATCATGGGATTCGTTTTACAACAAAAAATATCGCATATATTACAATGTTAGCTGCAGTATCAGCAACGGTTACAATTATTATTTCCGTAACAGTCCCAATTACTGTTTTTCCACCCGTTCGGATTGCTTTTGAAGGATTAATGGTAAAAATTAGTGGTTTTATCTTTGGCCCAATTGTCGGTTTATTGTCGGGGGTAATAACAGATTTAATTGTTATGTTATTTGTTCCTTCCTATGTCCATGTTGCTTACATTATTGTTATTGTTTCATATGGGTTTTTGTCGGGATGTGCATCATCAATTAATCGCGCTGTTGGAAAACATAAATGAGTTCTATTTATGTTAACAAATATTTTTATTATAATTTTTGGAACTTTTGCTGGGGTAATGACTTGATATTCACCAGTAGAAACAATTACCTTATTTGCTGGTTTAGAGGTTAGTAAGGTTGTCTTAATTTATATTATTGGGTTTGGAACAGGAGGAACAATTGTTATTATTTGAATAATAATGTTTGTTTATCGCTACTTTGATAAAACCAAAAAACGCTACTGAGATTTAGTAGCCATTATTATGTTGGCTGTTATTAATGAATATTGAGTCACCACGCTAATATCCGCCTGGGGGGATATTGCGTTCTTAACAGTTTCACAAAATAAAACAAGTGGAACGGATGGTTATGGAGTGACAATGATTTCGCGATTGGCAATGGCCCCATTAAAAGTTTTATTTAATTCAGCAATTATTTATATTACTTATCGGGCTGTTTCACCATTGATTCATAAAGATACCAATGCCAGTTTACAATATTAAAAGATGATGAAAAAATAACTTTATTTAAGTTATTTTTTTTATTTATAACTATATAATGATAATAGAAAAAATAGAATGGAGATGAAAATAATGAAAGTAAATCCGCAAATTAAAGAATTAATTAACTTAGAATTAAAGCGGCAACAAGACCATATTGAATTAATTGCTTCAGAAAATTATGTTAGTGAAGCAGTTTTAGCTGTTACAGGTTCAATTTTAACAAACAAGTATGCTGAAGGATATCCGTTTCATCGTTATTATGGAGGGTGTGAATATATTGACCAAATTGAGCAATTAGCAATTGATAAAGTAAAAGAACTATTTCAAGCAGAACACGCTAATGTTCAAGCCCATTCTGGTAGTCAAGCAAATGCATCAGCCTATTATGCATTATTACAACCACACGATACGATTTTAGCAATGGATTTAGCTGCTGGAGGACATTTAACGCATGGACATAAAGTTAATTTTTCTGGTCGCTTATATAATTTTTGCAGTTATGGTGTTGATCCAAAAACAGAAATGTTAGATTATGATGCAATTGAAAAAATTGCGGTGGAAGTTAAACCAAAATTAATTGTTGCTGGAGCAAGCGCTTATTCGCGTGAAATTGATTTTAAAAAGTTTCGCGTTATTGCTGATAAAGTTGGTGCTTTATTAATGGTTGATATGGCTCATATTGCTGGTTTAGTTGCTGCTGGATTACACCAGTCACCAATCCCATATGCTGATGTTGTTACTTCAACAACACATAAAACATTACGTGGCCCACGTGGTGGTTTAATTTTATCAAAACAAAAATGAGCAAAGAAAATTGATGGTGCTGTTTTTCCTGGTAATCAAGGAGGACCGTTAGAACATGTAATTGCGGCAAAAGCGCAATGTTTTTTAGAAGCATTAGAGCCCTCATTTAATCAATATCAAGCTGAAATTGTAAATAATGCAAAGGTTTTAGCAACAACTTTAAAAGGAAAAAATCTTCGTTTAGTTGCTGATGGGACAGATAATCATTTATTAATGGTTGATGTAAAAAGCAGTTTGGGAATATCAGGACAACAAGCAAAAGAGATTTTACAAAAAATTGGTATTATCTGTAATAAAAATATGATTCCTTTTGACCAAGAATCACCTGTTGTTACAAGCGGGATTCGTTTAGGAACAGCAGCAATGACAACACGTGGTTTTGGGAGCAAAGAATTCCAACAAATTGGGGAAATAATTTATTATGTGTTGAAAGAACCCACTGATGAAAATATTGCAAAATATCAAAACGAAGTTAAAAAACTTTTGCATGATTTTCCAATTTATTCAAATTGACATTTAACAACATAATTAATTTGGAAATATCAGTTTAAATTGTTGCTTATCCTTGCTTTTTTAGTTATAATATTACTGCTTTATACATTGGACCCTGGTACGGAATAATGTTAGGAGGCAGTGGCATGAGACAAACTACTATCTTGAATTCAGCAAAAGTTGAAAAGAAATGATATGTTATTGATGCTCAAGGTCTAGTTTTAGGACGTTTAGCAAGCAAAGTCGCAATGATCTTAAAAGGAAAAAATAAACCAGCGTATACGCCGCACGTTGATTGTGGTGATAATGTTATTATTCTTAATGCTGATAAAGTTAATTTTTCAGGAAATAAATTAAAGGGTAAAATTTATTATCATCATTCACAACACCCAGGTGGGTTAAAACGAACAACAGCAAAAGATATGCTAGTTAAAAAACCAATTTATCCAGTTGAACACGCAATTAAAGGAATGTTACCAAAAAATAAATTAGGAAGTAAATTATTTCGTAATTTATTCGTTTATGCTGGTAACGAACATCTCCATGAAGCACAACAACCAATTAAGTTAGAATTAACTGATAAATAAAAGGAGCGGGTATGGCAAAAAAACAAGAAGTTATTTATCGTGGGACAGGAAGAAGAAAATCTTCTATTGCCCAAGTTGTATTGACTCCTGGTAAAGGAAATGTGGTTGTAAATGGGAAACCAGCGTTAGAATTTTTCCCATATGCAACATTAGTGCAGGATTTGGAACAACCTTTAGAAATTACTGGTGTAAAATCAGAATTTGATATTCGTGTTAAAGTATCTGGTGGTGGTTTTACCGGACAAGCGGGAGCAACAAGACTAGGAATCGCAAGAGCACTAGTTGAAGCTTCACAAGATTATAAAACCTTATTAAGACATGCGGGAATGCTAACTCGTGATGCTCGTATTAAAGAACGTAAAAAATATGGGTTACACGGAGCGAGAAGAGCACCACAATACTCAAAAAGATAGGTATTTTTATCAAGAGAATATTTCAAAAATATTCTCTTTTTTATTTTCATTGTTTTTAATCGCTTTGATTGTTATCTAATATAAGTTTAGTATAATTATATATGGATAAGAGGGGTGGACTAATGGCATTAACAAAATTTACAATTCAAGGGGATAAATTTAATGGTAAGAATTTATTATTAAATTTATACTTTTTAACAAATGCGAAGAGTAAATTTACTGATGATGATGTTAAGAACCTCCGTTTAAAAAATATTACAACAGTGAATGGATTAGATCTTTTTTTAAAAAAGGAGATCTATATCGCTGATTTTTTTGTTAGTTTAATTAATGATCAAGCAAAGATTAAAAAAGATAAAAAAGGCGAAACAAAAGAACTGTATGATATTTTAATTCGCTTTAAATCAATTTCGGGTTTTGATGATATTTTAGATCCAAACTTATCGTTAACAATTCTTGGTGATATTGACCCACAAATTGGAATTGTTAATGTTAAAAACATCTTTTTAACAGCAATGGAAAAAGAGAAACAAGAATTTGAGACAACGGCAACGACTGTTGTCTTAGAAATAGCGGATAATTTTCGAATTGATGAAGCAAGATTACGAACTATTTTTGATTCAAATGTTTTTGCTAATATGAAGTTCTTAATTTCATCTTTTTCTGAAGAAAAAGAACGCTGATTACAATATCTTCAATTTCAAAGCCAGAATTTAGAATATAAGCGTAATAATTCATGCTTATATTTAACACGGAAATTAACAGAATATGTGAAAATCCCAAAAACAGTTGCAGCAGTGGAAACTTTTCATGATGCTCGTTTTTTAACACCTAATTTTTGGTATGTTAATAAAAAGCATTTTATTAATAAAAGTATCAAGATTAATCCTTCTTATGAAGAAGTAATTGTTATTGAGTTAGAATTAATTTTAGATGATTTTAATAAGTATCGTGTTTTAGAAGGATTAAATAATTTAAGTATGACGGGATTGCAAATTAATCGAACATATCAAAAAGAAAACTCCTTAACATTGTTTACTTTTAATTTTAGTGATAGTTATGCGCAAGATGGCACCGATATTTATGATTTAGGTTTTAATATTGCAACAACAAAAGAACAACAAAAACCGGATCTTAATGTAATTAAGGAAATAATGAAACTTTATATGATTGAAAATAATATTACAAAAGAGAAAGAAATTGATCCAGCAACAATTAAATTAGTTGCTGAGCATTTAAGTAAATATCAAATTATTAATTGCTTTTATGAAATAAAAAATGATGATGATATTTCAACAAAAGAATTAACAAACATTATTCCTCAGTATGGTTATTTAACTTATATTGGAAAAGGAGATTCAACTTTAATTCGCCGTAGTAATATCATTTTAGATAAAATTAGTAAAAATGATGTTGCTAACCCTTATTTAATTAATTATATTTTTAATATTGAAGATGTTAAATTAAAATCACAGCATCATTTAATTGCGTTAGAACAATTACATTTTGCTTCGACTAATTTGAATTTAAATCAAAAAAAAGCATTAGTAAAAGCACTTAATTCTCAAGACATTTTCTTATTGCAAGGACCTCCGGGAACAGGGAAAACTGAGTTTATTGCTGAATTAGTTTATCAGTATGCTAAACTTGGGAAAAAGGTTTTAATATCTTCTCAAAATCATACTGCAATTGATAATGTTTTAGCAAGATTATATAAAACACCAATGTTAGTGCCATTACGTTTAACCGGAGAAGAAGTTCGTAAAAAAAATCGTTTTAATGATTTTAATCCGGATAAATTAATTTTTAATAATTATCGTTTTATTTATTCGCATTTAATGCGCCAATATTTAACAAAATGAAATGCGATTGATTATGATTATGAAAATCAGAAGAAGGAATTACAAAGTCTTAAAGCTCGGGCAAAGATGCTTGAAAAAGAAATTAAAGATTATAACACTTGAACACAAAAGGTAAATGAATTAGTTGCTGAACAAGAAAGATTAGGCAATCAAAAATTAGAATATCAAACTAATAATCGAAAATTAAAAGTTGAAATTAATAATATTGATAATATGATAGAGTTTTTAGGCAACTTAAGTTGAGAAGGAATTATTACCGCAACGGCGGACTTAGTTGAATTATTTAATAAATATTTTGGAACTTTAATTCAAGAAAAGTTAGGTTTTCAATTTGACGAATCATATTCATTAACAAGTACTTATCAACAATTATTAACAAAATCAGGAACTGTTGATCCATTATTGGTAAAAAAAGAACAAGAATTAACAGAATTAAATAACGTTAGGCAAGAATTCCGCGATGATGCATGAATTGAGAAACTTCAAGCGGCGCAAAATGAAATTACGGAGTTAAAACAAGAGAATGTTATTTATCAAAACTTACAACAAAAATTTAAAAACGATCTGTTAAAATTAAAAACACATTATGAAGAACAAATTAATAATAATGAAAAATTAATGAATCAAATTGATGTTAGTAAAAATGCTCAAGAAATATCATATTTAGAAGTAGACATTGCAGCATTACGTAATCGCATTGATGCTTTGAAAATCGAAATTGAAAATATTGTTAATAGTATTAATCATATTTTTAATTTAAATTTAGTTGTAAAAGATATTACTGCGACAATTAATGAAATTGATAAGGTCATTAATGGCATTGATCATGATATGAATACTATTATTAATGAAAAAGCAACAAAAGGTAATTTTGTTAATAATATGATTACTTTCTTAGATAGAAATTATAATATTGCCGCTTTTTTAAACCAAGAAGGAATTCAAAATGATCGTTTTACTCCAGCAATGGAACGCGACACTGTTAACTATGCTAATCAGTTTTTGCAAGACAGTGTTAATGTTGTTGCAATGACCGCAACTTCAAATCAATCATATGCCCAAAGTAAAAATAAGGTTTTACAAGATTATAATATTGCTGATATTGATATTAAAAAATTTGGGTTCGATGTTGTTGTCATTGATGAAGTAAGTAAATTAACACCAATGGAAATTTTTATGCCGCTAGTATATGGTAAAGCGGTGGTTCTAGTTGGTGATTATCGTCAGTTACCACCAATTATGCCGTATCGTGAAGAAGATGTTGCTTTGATTAATGATAATTATAATGAAAATTATAGTTATCATGATTTCTTAGAGTTAGTAACTAATTCAATGTTTAAAAAGATTATTTCAAAATGTGACGATTCTGTTAAAGAAATTTTAGTTAATCAGTATCGTAGTCATGAAGATATTATGCGAATTGTTAATGTGTTTTATGAAAACCAATTACAATTAGGAGATCAAGAAAATCAAAATAACGAAAAACAACATTATGTTACCGCTGAAAATGAGAAGGGTTTAAAAATTTTTGATAGTAAAAAAGCAATTTATTGAATTGATTCAACAAAAGATGAAAACCAAAACTTTGTTTATGAACAAGGTGAAAGTGGTAGTACCAGTCTTTTTAATTGATTAGAAATTAATTTAACGATTAAAACTCTTATGTTAATTGATACAGGATATAATGATTTAACTGCGAAGTTAAAAAAACAACCAAAAGTAGCGGTGATTAGTTTTTATGGATTGCATGTAAAAAAATTACGGAAAACTATTAGTAATTTAAAGTTTAAAAATATTAAAGTTGAAGTCTCAACTGTTGATGATTATCAAGGACGAGAAACAGAAATAGTTATTGTTAATACTGTTCGTCATCCACAATGGCAACTTAATGCTAATAAAGAATTTGTTAAAAAGTATGAACGGTTAAATGTTGCCTTTTCTAGGACAAAAAATATGTTAATTATTATTGGAGCAATTAATTTCTTTGCTAATATTGATGTTGAGATTCCAACGATTATTAATCCAAATGTAACAACCACAATTAAAGCATATTATGAAATTTTACGAATTATTGATAATTATGGTCTTATTTGACATGCAAAAGATTTATTATAGAAGTTAGAGGTAGAAAATGAAATTAGGAGTAGTTAAAATCTATAAAAACTGAAAAAAATTAACAACAATTGTTAGTTATCAAACACCAAAAAGACCATCCTTTTTTCAGTATGTCATTTTAAATGCTATTGCTAATTATCCAGATAAAGAAAAGTCGTTAGCTAATATTTTACGAGATGAATTACAAATTTTTAATCATAAAATTTACGCTGAATGTTTAAAGGATTTAATTGAAAAAGAAAACACAATTGAAATTAATTCACAAGGGTCATTAAATTATTTGGCTAATACTTATGCTGAACAAGAATGAATTGATCGTGCAATTGGAATTTTTTATATTTCAAAAGAAGCACTACAAGCCTTAGAAAAAGGTTATTTGTTAAGTAAAAACAATAACCGTGAAGCAACAATTGATTTTATTTTTGATATTTTTACAAATGAACGATATATTAATAATGAACATTTACTCTTAATAGAAAAAATTAATAATAATGCTTTAACAATTTTTTCAGAACATGAAGTAACAATTACGGGTGATGATTTATTTAAATTCTTAGAAAAATATAAAACTAGTCCTAATAAATATAATATGTTTAATAATGATACAACATTTACTTCAATTCGAAAGCAACAACAAACAATTAAACATGATAATAAAGAAGTTAATAAATTATTATCTGATGTTTATGAAACAAAGGAAGTTGTGCTAACTTTAACAACTTTTAAAGATATTAAAATGCAAGTTATGAATGATAAAAATTTGCAAGAAATTATTGATAATAATATTAATTTACGAACAAAAATTTTAGATTATTTTTTAACAACAATGACAGAAGATTTAACAACTGATTTTAATTTAAATATTCAAAAGATTGCAGCAAATACGCTAGAAAGTGATTATCAACAAGACCCTCGTCATATTACTTCAACATTGATAAATCCTCGAATTTTGATTATTAATGCAGCAAATGTTAATCCAAAAGCAGTTTTAAATCATAAATATTATTTTGATAATGATATTCGTTGTGTTATTTTTGTTAATGCTGATCATAGTACTAAGATAAGTGATTTAACCGCTTCAATTCCAATTTTTTATTTAGATAAAACCATTTTACCAATACATGATCATTTTTTGACATTATTTATTAATGATAAAAACGAGACAGAATGTTATGCCTTACAACCAACAGAGTTAATAATGTTAAATCGTAAAATTATCACTGCCCAAAAATTTTTATCAAATTATAGCAACCTCTTATTTAAAAAAATTTTACAAAATTTACAAACTGTGTTGAAAAATGAACAAGGAAATATTTATGAAACAATTCACGGTAATAAAGTTAATGACCTCTTTATTTATTGTTATTTAATTGATCTATTAAATCAAAATGACAA
The DNA here is from genome assembly GCF_016082235.1 of Spiroplasma sp. hyd1. Taxonomy (NCBI): domain Bacteria; kingdom Bacillati; phylum Mycoplasmatota; class Mollicutes; order Entomoplasmatales; family Spiroplasmataceae; genus Spiroplasma; species Spiroplasma sp. hyd1. The sequence continues at coordinate 3,424 of NZ_JXYY01000024.1, read as the reverse complement.
TGCTTTTGATGATATTTTAAAAAATATTAGTACAAATAATTTTCAAAATAAGATTTCAATTTTATCCAAATGTGAGCAAATTTTAACTAATTTTACTTTAAGACCAAATTATTTTACAAAGATGCATACCCTTTTAATTACGGCGATAAAACAAGAAGCCAAAGACCAGCAAAATATTGTTAAAGCGTATCAAGTTTTAACAAACAATGATTTGTTAGCAAGTAAAGAAGCTTTAAATATGCTACAAGAACTTTACCATCAAGATAATGTTACGTTAAAACAACTATTAGAACTAACTAATGTTGCAAGTTCAACAACTATTGAAAAAATTTGAAATCAAAATTTATTTGCTATTTTAACTAAATTCCTTTTTGCGCTTAATAATGATAATTTGCACCATGAGTTATTTGAAGAAATTAGTACAACAAATTTAAGTAAAAATATTACTTTATTAGTTAATTTGTATGGTTATGCGGAAGAATATCTAAAATATTTTACTGAAATGAAAAAACGAGAGACAAGTAATCTACAGCGTCATTGAGAGGAAATTTGAACTAAGGTTGCAATCATTAGCGAACGCTTTAAAAATATTAATCATGGTGATGATTTAACAATTGAATTATTAGGATCATTATCACAATTAGAAACGAGATACAAAGCTATTAAGTTTAAAGATATGTTTAATTCTGAACCAAAATTTCAAGAATACCTTGATTTTTGCTACTTTGATAAAGCAGCATTATATTTAATAAATATCTTAGAAGAAAAAATTACTGCTATGCTAAAGGCAAAAGACCATCGTTTAAAAGCAATTAATGAAAAATTATTTGTTTGCAAGGATCTTTTGGATAAAAGTAAACAAAAACAAATTATGACAATATATTATGAATTACGATTGTACTTATATTGTGAAAAAGCGCGCGATGAGCGAAATGATAATAAAAACCGCGATGCATTAAAAAAACTACAAAAAGAAATAGAAGAGGTGTTAAATTAATGAGTATGAGTGTTGAACAGGTAATGTATAATTACCAAAAAAAAATCGAAAGATTAAGTTTAAATATTAATTTTGTTAAAGAAAACTTACAATTATTATTACAACAATTAAAAAATATTGATGCTAGTGGATTAAACTGCCAAGCAATTGAACAGTATTTACAAGAGCTAAATCAAATTTTAGTTGATTTAGAAACTAATCCATTGGTTGATGAATTTCAAAAGGTTAAACATGTTGATTTAGAATTAGCAAAACGAGTTAACTTTTTCTTAGAACAAAAAACATTACGTTTAGCAGAAATTCAACAAAAAATTGAAGTGCTAAAAGTAAAAGTTGTTGAAGACGAAACAAAACAACGCTTAGTGAATTTAAAAAATCGTGTTAATTTAAATTATCAAACATTAGAGCAAAAACTACTAGGAATGTTTGATGATAATGCTTCAAAAGCTTTTATTATGAATTTTTTTAAATCAAATAAAAATCAGCTTGTTAATCTAGATCCAAATACAATTTCAGAGCTTGTTCAAGATAAGATTAATAACTATCGTGCTTCAATAGACTTTATGAAAAATCAATATCTTAATAGTTTTAAAGCCCAAATTGGCGATGATAAATTTATTAATGCTGAATTAGGACCGGTGTTAGAGGAATTCAGTCAAACTAGTGTTAATGATACTAATTCTTTAAATCAAAAAGCATTGGATTTACAAAATAAAATTATTAGTCAACAATTAGATGAATCAGCACGAAAACATGCAATTGCTGCAATCTTGCAAGCAATTCAAAAACGTGGTTTTATTGTTGATAATAATGATATTCGAATTACAAAGGAAAATGACGATAGTCTTGTTATTGTCTATGCTAAAAAAGTGACAGGAGAAGAAGCAATCTTTAAAGTATATCTTGATGGTCGTTTTACTTACAAATTTGAAGGTTATGAAGGTCACGCCCATAATGTTGATGAACAACCATTTGTTAATGATTTATCAATGTATGATGTATCATTATCAAAAGAAATGAAAAAGACATATTTAAATCCAGATAAGATTATGAACCAAGCTAAAATACAAATCGATAGTAAAACAAAAAAGAAATAAGATAATAATTATGACATTTATTCAAGTATTAGTAGGCAAAGTAAAAATGTATTAAAAGGACCAATTTATATTACTCCTTTTAATACATTTTTCAATTATTTTTTATTTAGATAAGTACCATCTTTATTTATATTTAAAGTGTTTTAAAAAATAATATAACCCAATTGTTGGTAAGATAAATATAATTGTCATTGGAAAAACTAATGGCCAAGTTGGACGGGTATATATGATATTATCTCAGTCCAAATTATATATAATTCCGTTTAGTTTATGCCAATTAAATTCATTATTAAAAAAATTAGAATAACCTCAACTATGATAGAAATTATCGTCGTTAATTAATTTAGCAGCAGTTAAAGTATATTGACTAAATAAGTTAAGGGCAAGAATTCCTGTTTTATATTTATTACTTTCAGCAACTTTTTTATAGTCCTCAATATATTTTGAAAAATTAATGAATAGTGTGTGCCCAGGCACATTTTGAGGTTGTTGTAAAATACTAGTTATTATTGTTTGAGTATTGAGAGCATATTTTTTTTCAATTTCCATAAACATATTTTTTTGAAATTGCCAGCTATAGCGATACCCTCATAGAATCGGATTTGTCGTAATATTGGGGTTTATTCCAAATGTATTTTGTTGGTAAAACATTTGATAAATCTCAATTTTTATAGAAAATTCCTTTGAAAGAATAATTTGAGGATTTTCCAAATGACTTTGCGGGTGAATTATTTTAACATCTTGATTAACATCAAAAAGTAGTTCCTTTTTTAAATCATTAAAGTGGACTGCCTCTGAAAGAAAACCACCTTGTAATATTTTTTGATAATTATTTTTTTCTAAATAATTATTTATAATTTGATGAAATTGATTGCCATCATTTTTATTAATGGCATCGTAAATTTTAGTATATATATCATTAGATTTAAAAAGATTAATTTCTGTGTGCTTGTTTGCCTTAATTATGTTGGTAACATTATAGTCTGCTGCTGAAAAATAATGCTTGATATTTTTTGCCGTCATAAGTCAAGGTGTTATTAAAACAATGATTGTTAAAAATAATGTTATTAAAGTTATAACACTTTCTTTTAAAAAATGACTAGCAATGATGATAATAAATCAAAATAATGGTAATGAGATAAAAGAAATCAAGATTCCAACACCATAGAGTTTTAAAAAAATTAAAGTATGTGGTCATGATGTTATTAACAAGTAAAATACTGTTGTAATACTAAAAATAATAACATTGTATACTGTAAAACTAAGTCATAAAAAGTTAATAAAATTATAACAAATTAAAAATAAAAATCAATAATTACAAAAAATATTA
>NZ_JXYY01000093.1:0-2273 GCF_016082235.1 Spiroplasma sp. hyd1 | reverse complement strand
TCACTATTTTTTTTAAAAATATTTAATTTACTTGCATAGTAAAGATTATTATTTTTATCAAATGAAAAATATGATATAGCTTCGTTATTTTTAACAACACTGATAGAATTATTATTATTTACTTCTAATTTTTTAATTTCTAGTAAATTATTAGTTAAATAATAAATATTATTTTTATTATCTATATTTAATTGATAAGCTCCATCACCATTGTTTATTTTGATATAGTTATTTTCTGTTTTTTTAAATTCATATATACCAGTATCACCACAAAAATAAAATTTATTATTAACTTTAATGAAATCAGTAAATTTTTTATTTTCAATTTCTTTTACAAATAAAGTAACTACTTTATTTTCAGAAAGTAAATAAATTTCTTTTAAGTAATTATTATTAAAATTCATAAAATATAATGTTTTATTATCTTCTTTATCAATAAAAATATTTCTAGTATTTTCATTAAAAATATTTTTGTCAGATAAAAAAAAATCATTTTTGTATTTTTCATTATTAATTAATAAAATATTATTTTTATTGTCTTTTTTATTAAAACTAGTGGCAATCACATTTGGCATTGCAGTTCCCATAATAGTTAATACACTTAATAAGCTTAGTAATTTTTTCATTGCATGTATTCCTTTCTAAAATTGTGATTATTTTGTTATGTTGCTAAGTTAATAATTGATATTTTTTTGATACTAAATAATAGTAACATAAAATTTTAACTATTGTGCTGATGAAATATTTAGAGCAATTTAAACCAAATAATTTAACTTAGTTGCATACAAAAAACCCTTATAAAATAAGGGTTTTTCATTGCTTGTTTTGTCATCGTCGTTTGTGGCGCACTGAAAGTTATTTTTGTGGGTAAATGGTAATAAAAGTTAAAAAAGTATATATAAATATAAAATATAATAATTTATATTTATATATACATATAAATAATAAATATGTTATAATATTTTTGTATTTAAAGAAAGGAATACATGCAATGAAAAAAATAACATTTGCAAACAGTAAGGGTGGGGTAGGCAAAACAACATGTACATTAGGACTTGTTAATATACTTTCTTCAATTGAAAAGAAAGTATTATTGTTTGACCTTGACCCGCAAGGAAACTTAACAAATTCATTGATAGCAAATTACATTGATAGTAATAATATTGAAAAATGATTTAAATCAGATTCAACAACAGAAGAGTTATTAAATACATTTATTCAAACAGATAATTTAAATGTTGTTATTGTTCCGTCTTGAACAGAACTTGCCAATAAAATTTTATCTGAATTAGATAAAAATTCTTTTGGCATAACAATATTTATGAAAAATATTGAAAAAATACAAACTGTGCTAAGTGAAATATTTGATTATATTTTCTTTGATACATCACCGAAAGCAGACAAACTACTTACAAGTATGTTACTAGCTTGTGATTCTATTATTGTTCCGATTGAACCCCATTTGTATTCATATCAAGGTATTGAAGTTATGACTAAACCATATCAGGAAGCTATAAATTCAATAAATAGTTTTGGTGGAACATTAAAAAATCAGATTAAATATTTTTTTGTTAATAAGGTTAAAAAATCAAAATTTCATTCTGTAATGCTTGAATTAATTGGTAATTCAAATATTAATGATAAATTATTAAATACAATGATTCCAGATACAATTTCTAGACAACAAGAAACAATTGTTAATAAATATAGAATTACGGAAAAAAATCCTTTTTATAATTTATATTTAGAATTATTAGAAAAGGATGTTTTTTAATGAGTGAAAAAAAATTAAGTGCATTAGAAAAATTAAAATTTATTGCTGAAGAAAAAATTAATCATCAAGATTCAAAAATAATTCAAACAGAAAGCAAAGAAAATAAAAACAATATTATTGAATTAAATAACAGTCCTATTTTTAAATCTTGTAAGCAAGAATTAAAAACAATTTCAATTGATACTGAAACGAAAAAAATGATAATAGAATTAAAAAAATGAGGTGTACCAATTAATAATTCTGCTTTATTTAGATTAGCAGTAAAAGAATTTTATAATGAATGAAAAAAGGAACAGAATAGATAACAACTGTGGTAAATAACAAATTATGTTATAATTTGCTTACCGAGATATTTTTATCTTTGGTACCTAGCCCAATGTATCAAATATCAAATACTCTTTTCTTGTAATAAAAAAACACCATCTTTAATTAAAGATGGTATAATATGAATGTAAAATTTAAAATAAATAAAAATTTTGTGATACTAAATTGTCTAAGC
>NZ_JXYY01000113.1:0-1282 GCF_016082235.1 Spiroplasma sp. hyd1 | reverse complement strand
CTTTTTGACAAATATAATTAATTAATCCTATTAATTTTTCTATTTTTTGAACTTTAAATTTATTTTTCTTTAATTTATAAAAATTATTTTTATTACTTACAAAATAAACATTATCTTGATTATCAACAAAAATATTATAAACATAACCTTTTATATTATTAATTTCTTTTAATTTGTTATCAATTAAAACAAGGTCATTTTTTGACTGTGCTCCTGAAGTTATATATATATGACCTTCAGAATTTTTAGCAAAAGATATAAGTCTAAAATTTATATCTAAAATTTTTTCTTCTATATTATTATTATTATTTAATTTATAAAGGCCTGTATCTGTTGCAAAATAAATGTTATCTTGATTATCAAAAATAGCATCATTTATTTTAGAAAAAGAAATATTTAACTCTACTGGAACATTTTTTTCTTGTTTTAAAACAAATACATGGTTATTTGCAATAAAATAAATATTGTTTTTTTTATCTTTAATAATTAATTTTATACAAACATTAATATTTTTTAATTGAATTGGATTAACAAAATCTTTTTTTAAAATATAAGCACCATCAGTTGTTCCAAAATAAATATTTTCTTTTGAATCTATAATAAATTCTTTTGTAGTAATTTTTTTATCTTCTATATTTCATAATAAAAAATTATTTTTTAATTCAAGTTCTTTATCTAATTTCTCTTTTGTTTTTATTTCAAACCCAGTTGTGATATCTTTGGCAGTTATCCCAACATTACGTTTTACTCTTTCTAGAGTTGTGTTGGCAAGCAATGGCGCAGAAACGCTTGCTGTCAATGTTGATATGGTTAAGATACTTAGTAATTTTTTCATTTTTTTCTCCTTTTTTAATTTACACAATTTTCACATTTACATTTTTGTTTTTTATTAATATTATGTATTTTTTTTCTTTTTTTAAACCAAATAATATATAAACTTAATAAAGTTCCAATTAAAATAAAACCTAAAATTATTGACCCAACACTTATTCAAATAACATTTTCATTTGTATTTATAACATTTTCATTTGTATTTAATCTAGAAAGTTTAAAAAAATTTTTATTAAAAAAATTTAAATAATAAATATCATTATTCTGATTATTTACAGTAAATGTCATTATTTTGTCAATATCAATTTTATTTAACATAAAAAATAATTTTCCTGAATTTAAATGAATTAGTATATTATTTTCATCATTAAGAATTATTATCTTTTTTACTATATCATTATTTTCAATTTTATTTAAATTTATTATTTCTTTACTTTTATCTATATATAAT
>NZ_JXYY01000116.1:0-1231 GCF_016082235.1 Spiroplasma sp. hyd1 | reverse complement strand
TTTCTATATAAAAAATTGAATTATTATTTGTTTTCTCATAATTAATTAAAAAATTCATAAAGTCTTCTTCGTGATGGCTACATAAAAAAAGTGTACCACTAGATAATGTTGCATATTTTTTACAAAAAGAAATATAACACTTATTCTTTTTCTCCNTTATTTGATTTCCTTGATNAGTTCTTCGTATGCTTGNTTTTGCCGCCAATAATATGGGTTCTCCCAAATACTACTTAAATCATTTTCAGTCTTAATAAATGTATCAGAATTTTTTATTATGTTATTTAATTAAATTATTAGCTAAATCATTTTTAACTAATAATTTATATATAAAACTTGTATTTTCATTATCTTTAATATTATTAAATATTAATTTTATACTTGGTAAATTTCTATTATTCAATCTGCAAACATAATTTAATGTATTTTTCAAATTAATTAAACCTTCTAAACTTTGATTTTTATCTTTTTACAAATTAATTTGCAATTATTATCATTTGTATTGCAAGAAGTCTAATTTATTCGCTAAGATCAATTTGTATTATTGGCGTTTGACCAATAGCATTATTTATACCATTAATAATTATTTTTAAACCCACATCTTTCTTATTATCTTTTAAAAATATTTCAAAATCATTTTCAGTTAAAGAATTAGATAAATTTTTAAGTTCATTCAAAATTTTATTTTTTAAAAAAACAATTAAATTTTTATTATCTTTATTTCAATCTGATACATTGATTTTATTAATTTTACTTATATCAATTTTTAAATTTTCAACTGAATTTAATTGTTTTTTAACATTATTGGCTTCTATTTCTTCATATTGTTTTAAAAATTTTTCTAATATATTTTGTGCTGAAAAAAATTGAGAATTTTTTAATTTATATTTTATTTTGATTATTATTTTATCTAAATTTTTCATTTCAATTTCTTTTTCTTTTAAATCTTCTTCTAATTTAGTTTTATCATTTTTTAAAGTGCTAATTTCACTTTCTTTTTCTTTTAAATTTTTTTCTAATTTAGTTTTATCATTTTTTAAAGTGCTAATTTCACTTTCTTTTTCTTTTAAATCTTCTTCTAATTTAGTTTTATCATTTTTTAAAGTGCTAATTTCACTTTCTTTTTCTTTTAAATTTTTTTCTAATTTAGTTTTATCATTTTTTAAAGTGCTAATTTCACTTTCTTTTTCTTTTAAATTTTTTTCTAATTTAGTTTTATCATTTTTTAAAGTGC
>NZ_JXYY01000065.1:0-5591 GCF_016082235.1 Spiroplasma sp. hyd1 | reverse complement strand
AGTCTATTGTATTTCATAATTAATATGTTAATATAATTATAACTTTTTATCGTTTAGTTTTACAGTATACAAGTGAATATTAGGTGAATTATCCGATAACGACCAGAAACAATTTTAAAACGAATATATAAATTAAATAAAAATATTAAAAAAAACAGTTTAAAAATAATCAATGTTAGGAAAAACATTGCTAGAATAATTTGAGACGAAGATACTGATAGTACAACAAATTTTATTGACGTTTATTTTACAATTTATAATTTAAGCACTTCAGTATTTTATAATGACAATCCAAGTTTGGGATGTCAAAACCCCTTACCCACTATTCCAAATCCAGAAATAACATCAGAAGATGATAAAGATCAAAACAAGGAACCAATTTATGCAACAGTTTTACCTAAAAGTCAACGAAATAAACAAAATAACGTTCCCCCACCCCGCCCACTCAAAAAATTAAGTCTTCTTGTACCAAATACCCACTTAGGGGAATTATCTGATAACTTACCAGAAACAATTTTAGAAAGAGTAATATTGCTAAACACTGATATAAATTTAGATGAAGTAACTCTTCATGATATTACACATAATTTAGCAATAATTAGCAGTAATCAAAATAGCAATAGATATTATGGCAGAGTTATCGTTGAATTTACTCTAAATAATACTGAAACAAAAACTATTAAAAAAGAAGAAAATAAACCAGATTCAAACTCTGATTCAGATAATAGTAATGGTATTAATAAATTAGTTAGTAAATTTAATAGATTATGTTCAAATGATGAAGCTAATAATTTAAATCCTAAAAAAGTTTTAACTGAAACTACCCGTGGTGGACGTTTGCAAGCTGGTGATACTTATCTTGGGACAAACAATGGTGTTTATTTAAAACATGAACATGGACAAATTGACAAATTTGATGGTTTAGCTTTTCCAATCATCGCAATCGAATTAGATAATAACGGCAGTGCTTATGTTTTAAATAGTACTGGTAAAATTTATCATTTAGATTTGGATGGTTGAGGCCACCAACAAATAACAAAAATAACAAATAATATAAATTTAAATTGAAAAGTAATTGGACCAATAACAAATGATGAAAAAACATCAACGAAAACAATAGATTTAATTAAATGATCAGATTATGCTAACAATTGACAAGAATTTAGAACAAAATATTAATATATTAAAATTAATAATATTACTTCTGCTGCTGGTGGTCAAGGTACAACAATATCTAATACAAAAACAAATATTAAATTTAAGACAAAAGACATTAATGAAGATTGATATTCTGATCAAAATCATTTATCGCTAGTAAATTATGCCTATTGTATCTTTATGCCTATTTTTTATGTAGAACAAAAAGCAGTGTTATATATTAAAAACTTATGACTTGAAGGAGAATACTTAAAAATGCAAATAACGTCATATACTTTTGATATAAAAAATAGGTCTTTACAGAGACCTATTTTTTATATCAAAGGTAATTTTGAAAACAAAGTTATACTCATAAAAAAATGTTTATTCAAAAACATTTTTAACTTGTGGTAAAAACTCAGCAATTTGTTCTTTTGATAATACTTCGGTAAAAAGATATGTTCACGAACACCATTATCAACAACAGAAGTAGTTGTTGCATTAGCAATTTTTTTTAGTTCTAAAACACTATTCCCCATTGCGACAGAATAACCAACACTTTTTGCAAGTTCAATGTCATTAAAATTATCGCCATAAAAAATAAACTGCTGTGGATTATACCCTTTTAATTCACATAATTTTTTAAAAACATTTCCTTTGTCAATATCTAACGCTTGAATATCAAACAAGTCTTTTTGTGAAAAGACCCCTTCAACTTGATCTTTAAATGGTTCATTAATAAACTGGACACGCTCTAATTCAGCTGTTGAGTTAAATGGAAATAAAATTTTTAAGACTTGAATATTATTATTTTTTAATAATGCTAAATAATTTGTTTCAATATCTAATGGAATTTGATAATTATTATCACCTAATTGTTCATTATATTTTATCATTAATGCAATTCGTTTTGAATGAGGATGACCATAAATCATACTTGCAGTATAAACAATATGATCAACATCATGTTCTAATGCTAATGTAATAATTTCAATCGCTAAATCTTGCGGTAAGGTTTGCTGGTATAAAACTTCATTGCTAACGGGATCTCGAATTAAAGCACCATTACAAGAAATAATTGGTGTCTTAATTTTTAACTTTGCAAAATATTCTTTTGCCATTAAATCTAACCGTCCCGATGCTAACAACAAATGATAGTCACTCACTAACTGATACGTTTGTAAGGCTTCATAAGTTTCTTCATTAATTACATAACCTTCACCGGTTATTGTTCCATCTAAATTGGTAATAACATAAGGATATTTTTTAAAAAGATTCATATAACCTTCTTCCTTTCTAACTATCTACTTTTAAGTATAAAACTAAATGAACCGTTTTCGTAAATTAATTTTAATGTTTTCATTTGTTCCAACCATTAGTTCTTGTCCTGGGCTTCCTTTAAAAGTAATTCACCCTAATCCGGCAATAAATAAAGAATAATCTCCTGGTTCTGCAATAATGATTGTTTGTTCTTTTCAAGGATTATAATCTTTTAATCTTAGCGAAGCTTGCATTAAGTGGTGCTTAAAATAATAATCTTTATTTGTTAGTTTTGTTCGATGTAACATTATATTATTATTTTTATAAAAGTGAAAACTTGTTTTTAATCCTTTTACAAAAGAAAAACTTGCTAGCCCTTCATAAAAAATTGTTTGTTCAGACTCTAATTGAAATGTAATTGGTTTAAGCAATTTATTAGTAATCATTTTTTTGTCATTATGATCTAAATAAGAAATAATGGTATGGTTATTAACAACTCCTGGGCTATCATAAATTTTATGCTTAGTTCCCAACTTAACTTCAATATTGCCAAGGGTTGTTGAAACATTATTGGAAACTGTTATTTTTTGTTGATAATTTGTTAACTTAATTAAACTATTTAACAAAGTACTCTTTCCGGTATTTGAACTACCAACAAAAACAATATCTTCAGTTTGATGTTTTATATAGCGATATAATTCATCTAATGCATAATTTTTTAAAGCACTAACTAAAATAATGTTTTCAATCTTTGCAAACAACGCTGAATTAATAAAAAGTTCTTCAACAAAAGTAAGAATTTTGTTATTATTAATTAACTTTTGAACTAAATCAACTTTATTAATAATTATTGTCACTTTATTATTTTGTAAGATTTGCTCTAATGGTAAGTTTCGTGAACCATCTAAATCATAAGCATCCAAAACATAAAAATAATGGTATCCTAAACCATAATTATTACTAAGATTTGCTAAAAAGGAATTCTCATTTAAATCATAATCAATTAATTCATTATAATGTGTTAAGCGAAAACAACGATAACAATAATCTTGTGTTAAATTTTCAACATAACCAATTTTGTTTTGCTTGGTGTTTTGTAAAGTAACACCACAACCTTGGCAGTGCTTATAAGATGTCATAGTCTAACCCATATTCTCCTTCATCAAAGAATCCCTTATGTAAAATATTTTTTTGTGCTAATCTTTTGTAAACAACACTTTCTAATAACCGTATAAAACGATTTGACTCATCAACACCAGTTACAGGAACCACCAAAATACTTTCCATATGAGCACGGTTTGCAAATAAAACATCAGTAATTAATTGGTCACCAACCATAATCATTTCATGGGGATTAACATTAAATTGCCGTGAAATAATACGAAAGTATTTTAATAATGGTTTTTTAGCATTTCAATAATAATGTTTAATTCCTGCTTTTAATGCAAATCGTTCCACTCGTTTACGGGCATTATTTGAAACTAGGACAAATGTCATTCCTAAGTCCTGCACCTTTTGAATTAAATTTAGATTATCTGCATTTGGAATGCCACGATAAAATGGGATTAAAGTATTATCTAAATCACAAATAAAAACCTTAATCCCATGTTTTTTTAATGATTCAAGATTAATCTTGTTAACATTTTGAACATAAATTGATGGTTTAAAATAATTTAATAATAAATTACGATTCTTTTTTTTTCCAAAAATTGTTTTAGCCATTATTAAAAACCCTTACTTCTTTCTTTTATCATTATACCAAGATTAAATAAAAAAGTTATTCTTTTCCTTGAAAGAATAACTTTTCAAATTGTTTAATGGATTGTAATTTCATTAATAAGATATTTATTATGTTGTAATTCAACAACAATTTTAATAACCTTATCATTAATTTTATATTCAAAAACATTATCAACTGTTTGTGAACCGACCCCGACTTGTAAAGCATTAAAAGTTTGTTGCATTGTTGCTGCTAATTTTTGTTGGGTAACATTAAAATCAGTAATATATTTATTGATTGTTTTAAACCCGCCTTCAATACCCATCATATTTTCTAAAATACTTTTTAAATAAGATAACGGGGATTTATCAACAATTACATTATTTTTAAATCCTAGAATAGCAAAAAAATCATCCGGATTTAACAATGCATCTTGTAACAGATACGAGTTATTAGTTGTTGGTGTTAGAAAACTATCAAATAATTGATAAACATCTTGCGCATTAACAAATGTTGGTTTGGTAATTGCTTGTTTTAAATCTCCTACAACATCAACGATATTTTTTTCACCAATAATATTTGTAAACTGATTTGCTGGGATTCAGTTTTTTAATGGTTTATTTAACATTGTTTCTAGATTTTTAATCTTTGCTAATGGTGAGTCTGGTAATATAATTTTTAAAACATCACCCAAAAGATCACCTTGATATAATGCTGCAAATAAATCGTTAATTGCAGCAGGATCCGCTTTGATTTTATCAATCACTGGTTTAATATTTTCTGGAAGCTGGCCAGCTATTAACTGGTTACTTAAAAATGCAACCATATCATCTAATGTCTCTTTTGCTGAAATGGTGTTTATCAAGTCTCATACCACATTGCCAAGATAAATCTTAATTGATCCTAATATTTCAAGAGGCATATATTTATTAATAAAAACTTTTCCAAGAGCTGACAATCCGACTGGCGTTAAATCTTCTTTTGATAAAAAACCAAGATTAGCTAAAGGATTTGCCTTAATTTGATGATGTTCCGAACTTTGAAATAAAATTGCAATTAAACTACGGATTCCTTCATCATTCGTACTAGTTAACCGAACTGATAAATCATTAACCATTTTTTTAAAATCAAGTTTTGAATTTAACTTATAAGTTGTTGTACGAACAGTATTAATTTCTGCTCAAGTTGAACTTTTTGTCGCATCAAATTGATCAAGATAAGTTAAAATAATCCGAACAAAACGAATAACTTCATTAATTGCTGTTAAATTATTCAAAATATTAAATTTAAAAGCGATTTTGTTATTCATGACATCAACAATTGTTGTTCCAAATTGATGCATTGCATCAAGATAATTTTTAGCATCTCCTTGCAGATTTGCTTTATCTTTATAATCAAAACGTTGGCTTTGACCAGTCAATTCATTAACGGCATTAACAAGACCAATTACCCCGGAAGTTAAAACTTCTTGATA
>NZ_JXYY01000064.1:0-5844 GCF_016082235.1 Spiroplasma sp. hyd1 | reverse complement strand
GTCAAGCAATTTCAATGCTTCTTGTTCTGAAATATGATGAACCTTCATATTAACATTAACATTGTTCAAATTAGCAAGAAAACCCAACCAAGTATCAGGTACCAACAACGGATATTGTGATATAGTTAAATAAGAAATAAATTTACTATCAACTGTCACATAATTAGCAAATTGTCTAATTTTATGTGGTTTATCAACAACATTATTCGTCGGAATAATATTGCGTTGAACTAATAAACTTGTTTCTTCCAATGTTGCTTTAATAAATTTAATGTTATTATCAAATTCATTAATAACATATCTTAATTTTTGATTTATTGAAGCCACATTATCACCGGTAATCATTAAAAAGTATGCAGTTTTTAATTTTTGATTACCGTATTGCAAATTCAAATATCATTTTTTTAAATTTGTTAACTGAGTTTTTTTAAACTCAGTTTTTTCTTTTTCAATTAAATTATCAATATGTTTAATTTGTTCGTTAAATTCATATGGGGTTTGAATTTTACAAATTTCAAAATCAATATCTATTGTTTTGAAAATGCTAGATAATTTATAAATAGGGATATCGCGTTCTTGTTGATTAGCCAAAGAAATATCAACCGCTTCAATGCGATACACAACTGCAACTTTATTTGAAAAAGTAATAACATTATTTTCTATTTTTTTAATTTGACTAATTTTTAAAACATCGTTATTGTGTTTTTTAACAAAAATATATTTGAATGCTGTTCAAATAACGTTGTATAGTTTAGTACCGTTTTTGGTTGGAAACATTAAAATTAAACTTATTAATCAAATAAAAATCGTAATAAGTACACTAGCAATTATTTGATACTTAAATAAGAAAGAAAAAATCAATGCTGTAATTAAAAAGTCAATTACAATAATTCCAATTTCAACTTTACCAATACCACCAAGTGCATTCGAAATCGTAAAACGAATTTTACTTGCTCGTTTTGTAATAATGCGTGCTTTATTTTTTTCCATAATTATTTACCTCTCTTAATGCTATTTTTTATTTTTTCTTATAGTTTTTACAGTACTTTTATTTATCAGTAAATCACTGGTTGATTTTTTCAGATGATTTACTATATTGGTTTTTATAATCGCCAGTGAATGCGTTTTTAAATTGTGCCTTGGCAACATTTTTAAATCCGTGTTCTTTCGCACCGGCGTGATAAGCACGAACCGCCCCAATTCCACGAGCAGTTTTTTTACTTAAATTATAACTGGCTCGAACACCACCCACTGTCAACGCCCCACCAGCCATAAAAGCATTGGTTGCTACTTTCAACCCCATTATGTTGCCAATACCTTCACTCAACGATGTATTACCACCCAACAACGATGATAATAGTTGTGGTGATTTAACAACAACAATGCCAAACGCAAAAATACCTAATAAAGTAAAAATTGGTCTTGTTGTTTGGTCGGGAATGGCTTTGCCAATTTCCGCGAATACCGACATACTCCATAAGAACAAACTATACGCCAAGAACACCATATTAAAACTAATAAAACGAGCAACCGTTAATTCTTTTCAGTTTTTAAATCTTCGTCCCTCATCTTGAATTGCCGAAACTATCACAACGGGCGATAAAACATAAAGAATTAATAATTCCGCAGTTCGCCAAAATAGGAATAATGCAATCAACAAGAAAATGTAAATCATAAAGCCCTCAGAAAACAAACATAACAAATAATTAAAATGCCCACTATCTTTAAATGTCCAACTCGCTAGCACATAATCAAAGTCGTGCATTCCATTATCAAACGACGAATTAAAGATAAACAAACCAATATTTTGCAGCTGCAAGTTACTTGCTTGCATTATTGCTTGGGTTAGCAAGTTAACAATAATATTCAAAGTATAAAAAATAATGGGTATTGTCGGAATTGCAACAAACAATAAAATCATATTGCGTAATGTTATTTTTAACTTGCTATGTTTTTCATCCGCCAACATTATTTCAATCGCGCGAACCGCAAGTAACAAAACCAATATTATTCCTGCAATGGACAACATCACAATAAATAACATCGGCACGCCACTAACAGTATTATTTTCAAACAGCAAACGATTTGCCAAATTCCCACCCGACATAAAATAAATTATGTCTTGGAATTTATTTAAAAGTCATAACAAGGGTTTTATAAAAATAATATATAAGATAGCAAAGACCGCGTCCATAATTTTACCCAACAATCAACTTGGAGCGTCACCCCCACTTTCACTTCCCGTTTGACTATATTGTATAAACAATTCTGAGGCATGTGTACTAGTAAAATGATTTATTGTGTCAGGGGTAAATATTGCCATCATCGCCGCAATGATTACAACAATAATTACTACTATTAACATCAACGGCAAAAATGCTATAATAAAAAAGATAGCCATTTTTTTAATCATATTATTTACAATGGCTATTATGTTTTTAAATGATGTTGGCTTTATCTTGGTCGACTTGCCAACACCGAAAGGGTTTTTTAACCCTTTTTTGTTTTGCACCATTTTTTAATTCCCCCTTTTATGCAATGCCTAAAATAACATCTTTTAGACCCAAGACAATCGCACTTGCAAGAATAACAATTCCCAAACAAACGCCAACCCAAGTTACGCGAGCAATCGTTTCTCTGCGCTGTTCGGCGTTTTTGGCAAATTTACCAGCAATGCCATAATACGCCACCATAACAATACCAATTGTTACTGCTAATCCCATTAAAATTGGCATTCCAACAGAAATTATTTTGTTACCGATTTCTTGTAAGCTAGTTACACCACTTGTAGCTAAGAAAGTCATCTTTATTTATCTCCTTTTTGTTTTGCTTCTCATTCTTCATCATCTTTTTTCATTTGGGCAATATCTTTTTCTGTTTTTGCAACAAAGGCTTTTTCTTTTTTCTCGCGGATTGGTTTTAAAATAAACGGATTAATCACAAACCGTTTAAACAACCACCCAATAAGAGCAAGTCCTGCCAGCGAACCAACAACAATTCCAAAGATAGCCCAAATACCCAAACCATATTTTTTGTTATTATCTGGTGTTGGTTCTGGATTAGGAGTTATTGGGTTTGGTTGTTCTTTTTGCTGTACCGGAATTGTTTTGGCGGTAAAACTTAACAGTTTTGTACTACCACTAACTGATTGAACTTTTACATCTTTGCTTGTTGTTCAATCACCCGCAACAAGATTATCAACGCTAATAACATAGTCGATATTTTCTACAACATCAGGCACATATTTTTCAACTTGTTCTTTTACACCAGCAAGTAGTTTTGTTTTATAGTTATCAATTTCATCTTGACTAACATTTTGGATGTTATCAACAAAAAAGTTATCTAACTTTAAATCTAAGTGAGCTAAACTTTGTTTTCAAGTCTTCGATACTTCAAACAAAGTATTTAATTGACTGGCACTAGAACCACGGATATTTTTTTCTCCGTTATCTTCTGCTCACTCTTCAAATTTTTTGCCATTTGGTGTATCCCAATAATGTGCTACCAATTGTTTCTCTGATACTTGCAAATAATAATTATTCTTCGTTGAAAAATATTGATGTTGCAATTCAATCAAATAACGACCATCAACTGAACCATATTGTCCCTTATCAATTTCTAAACCACTCACTGGGTCAATTGGTGTTGATTGTGATGTTTTATTTCAATTTTCATCACAACCATACAGAAAACCAGTTACGACACGGCCATTTGGTGGTTGTTTTATTTTAATAACAATTTTTCCGTTTGCATAATAGAATGTGTTAACTGGGTTTGTGAGATTACTTGTATCAATTTGACCAAGATAATCTTTATCTATTTGAACACCACTTGCCGTTGATGTTAAATCAATTTTTGCTTTTACCACAATTGTGGGAAAAAAATTGTATTTAACATCAACTGAACCTTTATAACTCTTGCTATCTGGTTTTGCGGTTAAAGTTGCAGAGTGATTATCTTTATTTGTTATTTCAATTTGTGAAAAATCAACAATGCGTCCATTTTTCTGTGTAATTGCCGAAAAAATAGTACTGTCATTCTTATCAACAAGGTTACCTAAATTATTCTCATCACCAAATTTAATTACATCGCTTAAATTTTCTTTAACAATTGGCTTGAGCGGTTCTATTTTTGCCGCCATAACAACATCAATATCTTCACTTGTGTATTTTGTCCCATTAATATCATATTTGATAACTAATTTATGGGTCTTTTCACTAGTTTCAGGTGTCACATTGATATTTACTTTGTGATCTAACATATTTTGTTTAACACCATTTCATAAAACTTCAGTAACATTTGGGTTATCAATATTGATGTTAGTTTCACCATCCACCGTTAAACGCATACCAGCATTAGACCACTTCACCGTTTTATCATTTTCAGCAAGGGAAAACAAAATTCCTTGTTGAAAATCATTCTGTGTTGGTTGATTTCAATTAGTTATTTCACCAGTACTAGTATTAATTATTGGCATTATTGGTTTATCATTTCCATTTCAACAATAAACTGATTTAAAATATGTACCATTATCATTGCTTCAAACTCTTTCTAAACCACCACCAACTCCACCTGCAAATAAATCAAGAAAACCTCTTAAGTTAGTAAGAGCTAAGGTTTTTTCTATTGTTCTAGATTTATCAGAATTATTTAGAAAAAAAGTTGTTTCTCAATTATTTCCTTTTTGTGCTCTTCAAATAACAAAATATCATTTATTATCAATATTCCTAAAAGGTTCATTTTGTGCCTTAACTTTTTGTCAATTTCATTTTTCTTTTATTTTTATGTCAAAACCAGTTGTGACATCTTTGACAGTTGCGCCAACATCGCGTTTTGTTCTTTCTAATGTTGTATTTGCTAACAACGGCGCAGGAACGCTTGCTGTCAATGTTGTTATGGTTAACATGTTTAGTAGTTTTTTCATTTCATGTATTCCTTTCTAAAAAATAAAAATAGGAATAGCACCATCGCACTATTCCCACACGAAATTTTTGAACATATTTTACCAAAGGACAAACAAACACCCCAGTAAAATATGTTAAAATTGTCGGTGGAAACGCTAGTTGTTGTTAGTGTTTCCACGATACTAAATTGTTTTATATACAATTTAGTATCACAAAATTTTTATTAACAATATTTAATTACACAAATATTATACACTAGATATATATTTTTATATCTAGTTTTTTTATTTTTAAAAGAGAAGATTAATTAAGATTGATATTTGATACTTGATACATTTAGAGTAACCTAACATACCAAAGATATAAAATATCTTGGTAAAAAAATTATAACACAATTTATTATTTACCGCAGTTATTATCGCCCATATTGATAGTAAATCACTTATCATCAACTTTTTGGATGACAAAACTACAATTCAAACATTTTTGTAAATCAACATCGACAATCATTAAATTATGATTGATAGTATCTTTATTATTTATTTTTTTCATCTTTACCTTATCTACTTCCGCTTTCTTTTGTTTGATTTTTTTTGGTTTCTTCTTTTTTATCGGAGATGTGTTATTTTTGTGTCATTCTTTTTCTAATTTTTCAAAAAAATCACTTAAATTTTTAAGAAGAGATTGAAAATGTGTTTCGTTGTTGTTTTATAAATATTAGTGTAATTCAGGGATAAAAAGTAAATTATCAATATATTCATCAAATTATTTTTCGTGTTTCTCACAAATGGAAAAAGCGGGCAATACAAGTAATCTTATTTCTTCATAGTAAGGGGCAATACAAATTTCTTCATCTATTTTCATTGTTATTTGATTTCCTTGATCAGTTCTTCGTATGCTTGCTTTTGCCGCCAATATGTAGGGTTGGTTCATATTGTAT
>NZ_JXYY01000063.1:0-5953 GCF_016082235.1 Spiroplasma sp. hyd1 | reverse complement strand
TTTAACATCAATTGAATATAAAAATCTTTACTCTACATAAAATTTGTCCAAAAAATCCTTGCCATTCCAATAATTGATAAATTTATATTATGTTTTCAATAGTTTCCTCAAGATATAGGCATTTACGCTTATATTATTATACTATAAATAAAAATTATTTCAAAATTAATACTTATTAAATAATTTTTTATCTTCGGCGACTCTTTTTATAACGATATTTATTTCATAAATAAGTCCCGAAACAAGATATCCCAACAGCACCAGAAGTACCTAAAAACACATAACCCAAAACTTTTGCAACAACCATGTCTTTTGGCTTAACAACTGGGTCAGGGATAATTGGTGGATTATAAATTTGAAATATAAAAGAACCCTCATTGTTATTAACAAAAATATTGGCATTAGCATCAACAGCAATGGTTTGAACTTCTCGACCAAATAAATTGGTTTTAATAACTTGGTCTGCTCCCTTTTTTAAAAAATAAACACCATCTAAAAAACTGCAATAATAAATATTATCATTAGCATCAACAGCAATTGAATATATACTTCGATCCCGTAAATTAATTTGATTTAACTCATTTGTTTTGGTTTGATAAATGTAATTCCCTAAATAAATATTATTGGTTTGGTCAATTGCCATTGTATAAATTAATTCATTTAAATTTTGAATCAACACTAGTGGGTCTTCTTTATTTCGTTGGTAAGAAAAAAAATCTCGTTTATTAGTTGTAAAATAAACATCATCTTGATCATCAATTATTAATGCAAAAATAACATAATCTCCTCAACTAACTTTTTCAACAACAGTTTCCCCTGCTGGTAAATAATAAATTCCAGCAAGCGTTCCCAAATATAAGTTATTCATACTATCTAAAGCAAGCGCAGTGACATCAGCATCAGCCTCAACCCCTTCAATTTTAACAATTGAAGTATCATTCTTATAAATAAAAATATCATTATCTTCTGTTGCAAAATAAATGTTATTATCTTGATCAATTGTTAAAAAAAGGACTTTATCATCAATACCTTTAATTTTAGTTGCCTTAATATCATCGGTCGTTAAAGCATAAAGACCCCGTGAAGAACCAAAATAAGTTTTTTCCTTCCCAAAGGTAATTGCATTTCGAAAAATATTATCAAGCCCTTCAATTCTCGTTCAAACATACTGTTTATTATTAAAAGAAAATGGAACATTTTGAAGAATATTATTTGAGTGTATAAAATTATGAAAAAAAACAGAATTTATAACTACTATCCATACAACTATTTTTCTCATTTTACCCCTGCCCACTTTTTTAATAGCATTTTAATCAGAAACTACTTTATAACAATAACTATATAATTAGTTTAGCAAAAAATAAGACATAATCTAAAATTTAATAACTTTTTAATAAAAAATGTTATCCATTTTTTAAATTGGATAACATTTAGTTTTACTCTGATGTAATATTTGTTAGTTTATTTTTCTTAATTTTTCAAATTCCAACCGTAATAACTAATAATAGAATTATTCCAATTGCTGCTGTTGCAATTGAAACAACATAAGCAGAAAAGGAAGGTATTAACAACATTCCGGTGCTTTTAAAGACAACATTAGCAATTAAACTCCATAATAACTGTGCAATCACGTAACTTAAGATATAACCAATAATGATAGCTAATAAATAAAATCCTAGCACAATTGAAATAATTTTTCATGTTGGATATCCAAGCACTTTTAAGGTCAATATTGTTCGTCGGTTTTCATCAAGCACCATTGAAATTAAAACAGCTAGAATTAAAGCAACAATAACAATCGTTAGTCCCTCTAATACATTAAGAACATCACGGACGGTTCGCATTCCTTGCGAATAATTTTCTCGTAATGTATCAAACGGTCAAATCTTATGCAACCCATTTAATAATTTTAAATTTGTTCTTAAATCCAGTGCATTAGTAAAATCAATCTTTTTATTATTATCAAACATTGTAAAATCATAATTATCTGTTAATGAAAACGAGGACATAATACGATAAGGTTGTAAAGCCATTCCGCTCGGACTGGCACGAGAAGCAACAACATTATAATATGAACCAAGTGGGAACACGATTCCCTTCCTTGTCACATTAACTCATTGGTTCATAACAGTAACTAACGAATCTTGATTCATATAAATATTCCCCGAACTAATATCGGCATCATCTGAACTAACCACTTTAAAAGCAACCGGAACATAGCCAATCGCATTTGTGATTCGGACATTTAATTTAAAAATATCTCCCGGATTAATATCCATTGATTGATAAACTCGTTTTGCTAAAATAACTGGGATTGGTTCATTAATTGTCATATTTAAATCATAATTTACTGGGTTGTCACTAATTTTATAACCAAAAACTTCTTTTTGGGCAACATCAACTGGCGTATTTTGAGAGCGATAGTTCAACAATTGATTTCGTTGTGTTTCATCACTTGATAAACCAACAACATTTAATTGTGAAACAGGATTTTTAGCATTTTTTACATCATCTGGACTTCAACCGGCCGTTAGAAAGACATACGGGAAATCATAAGCTAAATCATACACCATATATGGTCCTAAGTAAATATCAGGGTACTGACCATTAGTTGATGAACCCAAACTATTAATCATATTAATTCCAGTAATAATAGTTTGAATATCTGCTTCGGATAGACCTTGACTAATTAAACTTGGTTTTATAATATTTATTATTTCAATTAACCGATCTCATCCATTAATTCATTCCCCAGTTTTATTATCTTTAACTTTATAGTTAACAATTGCCTTAACTGTTTCAGAATTTAAATAAGGATATTTGTTAGTCTTAGCATCATATTTAATCTTACTTTCAACAAGATTTGGCCCACTTGGATCACCAATAATATTTAGTAAATCACCACAACTTTGTTGTGCCCTAGCGGAATTAGGACTTGATAATTTTAAGAAACACATTAATGGATCTGGAAAATTAAAAGTTTTATCATCCTCTAAGACTTGTGCTCGATAATAATATTGATCACGTTCATTGGTTGTAATTCAATTATAAGGTTTACTATTGTTTGCTTCTTGGGCAATATCTTGTTGATCAGAAGATGCAATTAAATACGATTTTATATCATCTTTAAAATATCGGAAAGAATCACCAACAATGCCTTGGGCCATAACACCAGCATCTAATTGGAAAATTAATAAGAAGGATGAAAAAGCTAAAACAACTAATACCATTACTCATTTTCCGAATGATTTTAAAGCAAAGGTAAATGATAAATGAATATTAAAGGATAATCCAAAGTGGACATATTTTCTTCCTTTTCTTACTCTTTTAGCACGGAAATTTAAATTTGACCCTTTTAAATCATAAATTAAATCTAAAGCTGTTCTGCTTAAAAGAACAAATGAAATTAAAAACGCCATCGCAACAAAGATAAGGGGAATAATAATTGTTGCGGTAATAAAAATAACTGGATTAAAATAAAAGAGTGACAATGGTAGACCAACTGAATATAAGTTTGAAGAAGTAAAATACATTTGTAATGGTAAACTCATAACCCACCCTAATAAACAACCAATTAGCGTTGTAAAGACAATATTAAAAATAAAAACAAAAGATAATTCCCAACGTCGATATCCTAAGGACTTTAAAACCCCAATTTGGCGTTTTTGATAAGTAATATCCTTTTTAATAAAAAAGGCAATAATAATTAAAATAATAATTGAACAGGCAACCGCAATTGAGGTATTAATAATAAAACCAGTATTTGTTAACATTACCACTTGGCCTGGTAATGATGATTCAAAAACAACAATCGCATTATCTGGAGCAACAAAATAATTACCTAAAACCTTGCGCAACAATGCAACTTTTTGAGGATCAGTTAAGTCGCCATTAACATTAATAAAGCCAGTAAACTTTTCTTCACCATTAGAAAAGTTTTGTTTAATCGTATTATAATTTATGTCATTCATAAATAATAATGAACCATTCCTTAAATCAATTATTTTACTACCACTAGCAACTGTTGATAAGCTTGCTAAACTAGGATAAATATTACTATACTTAGCACCATAACCTGCAATCTTAAATTGTAAATTTGAATTATTTCCTAAATTAAAATTTCCACCAACATTTAACGAATTATAGTCTGCATATTGCTTACTTAAAATAATATTGTTTTTTGCTATCTCAGTAACGGCCCCACCAATTGTTACATCATAAACACGATTAAATGGAGTATAAAAAATATCATTTCCTCGTCACCCATCACCATTAAATAATAAATTTTTATCTTTATTAACAGCAACAGCATTAAAATATTGGGTGTCTTTAGCTAAATTATTAGCAACAAACTGATAACTAACATCATAACTAAGATCTAAAGTAACATTATCATTATCAATTAAAGCTTTTAACTGGCTTTTATCGGGATGATGAATAATATAACTTAAAAATGCCGAAGGAAGATTACCATTAAAATTCTTAACTAACGCAGTAAAAGATGCTGTCCCTGTTTGTTTATTTAAATATGATGGTTCTTTTGATCATGTACAAATTTGATTATTTGTTAAATCACAATTTAAACCTAAAACATCTGCCTTAATATTATTAAAAGTTAACCGATTAGTATCAATTTTAGTGTCATCATAAAATTGTGCTAAAAAAGCACGATTATTTCCATTAATTTTTCAATCCGGATTTCTCTTATAAACATTATTATCAATATTCAAACTATCCATCCCAATTTCATAATGATACGAGATACTATTTCTTTTAACATCATTTAATCCATTTTTAACTTGAAAAACAGTCGAAAAAAGTGCTGTAAAGGTTAATACTGCTCCAATGATAAACAAAATCAACCCAATAAATTGCGTTATTTTTTTTGTAAATCCCCGCGTAGCCTCTTTTGCAAGATTTAACATATGTTCCACCCATTTCAAATATATATTAAATTTATTATATAAGAAAAATAAAATATTTTTAAAAAATATTCCAAATCTTTAATCAACTAAATAAGCACAACTAAATCGTTTAATTTGGTAAAGCATTCGTACTAATTCAAAACCAATATCTGTTAACCGATATGAAGAATATGTCACATTATTTTTAAGATAGACCTTTTTCTCAACAATATTTCTTTTAATTAAATTATTAAGGGTTTCTGTTAACACTTTTCTAGTGCATTCTTTTAAATGGTGATGTAATTCATTAAAACCACATTCTTGTTCATTTAAAACATTAATTATTTTTAAAAACCATTTTTGTGAAATAATTTTAACAAAACTTTTAATCGTTGCCACATTGTGATCACAACAGCTACTCTCACAACGACAGTCATTTCCACAGCAAATTTCATCATTAATCGCACATTGTTTCATCATAATTCACCACTCTTTACAATATATTATAGTATATTATAAAACTTAATAAGACAATTTGCAATGCCCATTTTTGAACTAAATAAAAATAGTTAGTTAAACCCAACTATTTTTATCGTCCAATTAATTTGCGAATAGCATCATAACCCAACAGAAATAATAATAAAAGCCAGAACATTAGCTAACTGTGCTGCACAAACAAACGCAATTACCCGTTAGTTTCAAAATTATTGATCTTGTTTTTTGTTGATATAATACCAAATATTGACCCAATTAATAATAAACTACTACTAAATCCAAAAAAAATAAATAACATTATTAAAACAAAAATCATTAATTCGTCACTAATATTAGCACTTTTTATAAAGATTAATGGCATAAAAGAAATAAATAATAATAGTAAACCACTACTAAATCCAAAAAAATAACCCAATCTTTGTAGTCCTAATTTTGTTGAATTAATTAATATTATTCCTATAAGAATTATTGCTATAAAAATCAAAGAAAAAACAGTTAATATAATTCCAATATTTTGAATTGAAGTTAAACTAGCATGTAAACTATTTTTAATT
>NZ_JXYY01000061.1:49-6358 GCF_016082235.1 Spiroplasma sp. hyd1 | reverse complement strand
ATATTTTAATAAAAAAGGGTATCGCAAGAAGTCTAATAAAATCTTTAAAAGTTATTTATCATAACGCATTAAATAACCATTTTCATTACCATAATAATATTGGGGAATTGTTCGCACAATGTCAAATCCATGCTTAAGATATAACTTTTGGGCGGCTAAATTATGTTCATTTACTTCTAAAAAAATACTATGAAAAGGAAAATGTGCTAATATATAAGTTAACATTTTAGTACCCCATCCTTGTTGGTGGTGTGTTTTTTTAACGGTAAGTTTAATAATTTCTAAATCATCACCACTATGCATTAAAATAAAAGAGCCCACTAAATTATTATTAAGAACCAATTTATAAACAAGATAATTCGGATTATTAATAATTTGAATTAAATTACGATATTTATAATAATGCTGCGGGTAATTTTCTTGCTCTAACAAAAACAATAATAACCCATCAGTATTATTAACTGCTTTAATTTCGAACATTATCCGAAAGCTTTCTTAATATAACGTGGTTCTAAAGCGAAAATATCATCTACCAAGTGAAAATGGTTCTTTAACAGTTGATAATTTTGGACGGGGTCAATTTCTTGTAAATCACTACGAAATTGATAACCTGGAAATTGTTTACTAATTTCGAGACAAGTTTCATAATCAACAACTTGACTAGGAATAATTTCTTGCCCATTACTAATTACAGCAAAGTAGCGTTGTCCACCGCGCGCATCTAACATTGAAACAACACTGTCAAATCCTGCTTGATATAATAAAGTATTAATAACCGATACTTTAACATCGGGATTAATTATTTTAATGGTTTTAACAATTGTCATTGGAATTCGAAGCCCAGTATAACTCCCTGGTCCTGTTGTTAAATAAAAATGATTAACATCTTTTAACTGCAAGTGATATGTTGCTAATAACTTATTAATCGCTGGTAACGTTTCTTCAGTGTGACGCCGCGCATTATTTTGATGAACATAGCCAAGAACTTGCTCATCTTGTTCTAATATTAAAATTAAAAAATCAGTACTAGTATCAATAAATAGGTTTAACATATTATCCCCCGCTTTCTAATGCAATGCGTAACGCGACATTATTGGTTTTAATGGTAAAAACTCGTTCCTGGTCTTTTTCAATATTAATAGTAATTTTAATTATTTCATACTGGTCAGTTAAATCCTTACTAATTAAACTTGGTCATTCAATAATATTAATACTATTTGGGAAATAATCAAAATACATTCCTCATTCTTCAGAATGATCTAAGCCTAATAACCGATAACAATCCATATGGTTAATAAGCGTTTGATCTGGGGTGGTATATTGATTCATAATAATAAAAGATGGTGAAGTAACTGGTTTTGTCACTCCTAACGCTGCTAATAAATACTTTGTAAAAGTTGTTTTACCCGCTGCTAATTGTCCTTCTAATAATAAGCATCAATTGGGTTGTAAAAATGGTGCTATTTTAGTAGCTAATTGTTTTGTTGCATTTTCATCGCTAATCATTATTTTCATAATATCCCACTTTCTATAAATAATTATATCTAGGAATTAATTATTGTGCTATACTTTCCAAAAAATATGTAATAATTAAAGTGCAGAAAAAGAGAAAGGTCGTTATAAACTAATGAAAGATATTTTAATTATTGGTGCTGGTCCCGTTGGGTTATATGCTTGAAGCTGTGCTGGAATGTTGGGATTAACTGGTTATACCATTGAAGGAAATGATACCCCGGGGGGTCAACCCTGAGAGTTATATCCTGAAAAACTTTTATATGATATGCCTGGTTTCCCGGAAATTAAAACAAAAACTTTTATTGAAAATCTAATTGTCCAAGGTGAAAAAAATAATAAACAAATAACATATTTTGGAAAAACAAACATTCTAACGGTTGTTGAAGAAAATAATGGATTTACTATTACTTTAACAAATAACAAAGTTCTTAATGTTAAAACAATTCTAATTACTAGTGGCAATGGTGTTTTTACCCCTATTCGGTTAGAACATCTTGATGCAACAAAAGAATACGACAACTTGTGATATGCTGTGAAAGATCTACCTACTTTAACTAATAAAAAGGTTATTGTCCTTGGTGGTGGTGATAGTGCTGTTGACTGAGCAAATCATTTAGTTGAAGATAAGATTACCAACAATGTTACCATCATTCATCGTCGTGACTTATATCGTGCCAAAGAAAGCAATGTTCAAAAATTACAGCAAAATAAGATTACCGAACTCAAACCTTATCATGTTAAAGCAGCACAAATCCAGAATAATGAGATTACAATGTTAACCCTTGAACATAAAAGCAACAAAGAAACATTAGAAGTAACAGCTGATTATTTTATTGTTCAATATGGAGCCAAAGTAGCACCAACAATGTTACAGCAGTTTTCATTAGAAACAACCCCAATGCGGAAAATTATCATTCAACCAAGTGGGCAAACTAGTCACAGCCATATTTTTGCCGCAGGAAATAGCGCTTATTATGAAGGAAAATACTATAATATGGTCACTGGTTTTGGCGAAGCAATTAATGCGTTATTTAACATTACAAAAATCATTCATGGTAATAAATATCATCCTGGTTATTTAAGTGATATTAAAAAATAATAATTATACTTTATTTAAAAAATGTATATTTTATATACATTTTTTGTTTTATTAAATTCTTTACGTTCCTTTTAATTTATAAATTTCTTTTGGTGGTTCATCCTCACTCATTTTCTTTGTATTTTGGTGTAAGGCTTCTTCACGTTCTCATAATTTTTGATATGGCATTTCTGGTTCGGTTAAGATAATAAAATCATCTTCATATTTTTTCTGACGAATTTGACGCATTTTATCTTGGCGTTTTGTTCAAATTTTATGCACAATTGGTAAACGTAAGAAAATTCCACGAACTGAGCGCGGTGCTCATAAGATTGAGTTCCCAATAATAACAAACAAGGAAGCAAAGATTAATCCAAAGAACATATTTAATAGTTTTTGTCAGCCCCATATTGGTTGTAACTGATCATTATAAATTTCCATTGGATTATATGTTTTTGTTAAGAATAAATAGTTAACTAAAATAGCAACCACAATTGGCACCAATAAAATCATTCAATTACGAAAAACACCTTTAAAATTACTATTGTATGTTAAAAATAATCAGTTATAAAACCATAAATATAAAAAGCGAAGAAGACTAACAAAACACGTAATAATTAAAATCCCATATAATGCCGCGGAAAGATCATTTACTAAAAAACAGAAAATTAAGGCCGTAAAAAAACACAACACAATATTAATAATTCCAATCACAAAGGTTGGAATTGCCGTTTGTTTATAATTTGCTTTGGCGTACACTAAAACATTGGCTGGTTCAGCTAAAACAATAAAAACCGAACTTAATGCCACTAATAATGAAAATGTTGGCTGATAAAAAATACTTTTAAAAATAGCTATTTCTTGTGCGGTTCAAGCATTTACACCTGTTGCACTATTATTAATTTGTTCAATAATTTGGGGAGCATATAATGTTGTCACAAAATATGGTGATAAAATAAATTGGTTTACAAATAAAAACCCACCAATCATAAAGGCATACGTTTCAAACTTAAGATAGCTATTTCAATCAATCCGGCCATTTTTTGCCGTTCAAGCAGCAAAAAACTCACGAAATGAATTAATTAAAATCATCATAATACTTCGTACCCCAACGGTAATTGTCATATATAGCGATAAGGTTGATGACACCCGTAATCCTAATAGTAAAGCGGTAATAATAACATCCCCATTAATTAATAAGGTCTCACCAATATTTTTTAATACAACAATATTACTTGATTTTACTAATTGCATATTATCTTTTTGGCGAACAATTCGAATTCAAGGATAATGAAACTTAACAAAGATATAAATTAAACTTCCTTTCATAATGGAATATGCTAAGAAAATTATAAAAACAAAAAGCGGGTCAACTGTTCGTGAGATCAAGTAAAAAATAACTGAATAAGAAATTAAATCACAAATCATCAAAATTAAACGCCGCATATGATTATTTTGATCTGCTTGCATTAAATTTTCATAACAAGCAGTTCAAAATAAGGCAATTAAGTTTTTTGATCCAATAATTACAATAATTAACATCATTTTTCATAACGGATAACTAATTGTATGATCATTTCATAAAATGCTAAAATTACCTTCAAATAAATAAATATAAGTACTATACCCAATTGCAATGACCGCTAATAAAATGACCCCAACAATTCCCGAAATCTTATACTGATGTTTTGCTGTATTGACCATTTCATTAGCTTTAATTCAATCTTTTTGTAATAATGGTTTCATTAAAAAAATAACGGTAATGGCTCCTAACCCACCTTCAACGGTTCCTAAGAATGAAACAATGGCAATACTATTCTTCACAAACCCATTTAACTGTGAACCATAACTCCGAATTAATAAGTACATTAAAGTAAATTGAAAAGCAGTTCCAATTAAAGAAGTAAAAGCGCCAATCAAAATACTAATGATTCCTCTTCTTGTTGACAATTACTTCACCTCTTTCCATTCTTACTCATATTATTATTCTATAATATTTTCTAAAATTTTAATAACCTTTTCATTTAAATATTCTAAAGGTTCAGGTAACTGATGGAACACCAAAGTTGTTGCATATAAACCAATCATATATTTTTTGGCTATTCTTTTAGCACCATATTTAACATCATTTATAATTGGATGCTGTAAATAACTTAATGATGCTCGAATTTGATGTTTCCGTCCCGTTCCTAATGTTACTTCTAATCAAGTTGTATTTAGTGTTCTTGTAAGAACTTTAAAATAGGTAATTGCCTTTTTACTATTCGGTTGCTCTGTTAAACTAAAAATCATCTTCTGCTCTGATTCATCTTTGACAAGATAACCAGTAACAGTAAATTCATCTTCTGTTATGATTCCTTCACATTGGGTTAGATATTTTTTTTCAATATATTCTTTTTGATTAATTTTCTTTAATAATAAATCTAAACTAATTTTATTTTTAGCATATAGCACTAACCCTCGTGTTAACTTATCTAACCGATGAACATGAGAAATAACAAATGATTGCTCAGTTTGCGGGTGATACGCTCCTTTTTGCATTAAATAACTTTGGACCATTCCATCTAAGGAACTATGAAACGTTGAATGCATTTCTACGCCATGTGGTTTATCAACAACTAAAATGCTTTGATCTTCATAAACAACTGCTACCTTTTCTGACGCAGAATCAGTTTCTGCTATTTGTTGTTTTCGTTCTGTAATGACTAAATTCTTATCAAAAATTAAAATTTGATCACCTAATTGTAACTTATAATTTCGTTCTTTCATAATTTTATTATTTACTTTAATCTTTTTATTCCGAAATAATTTATAAAGGACTGATAATGATGTTGTTTGAAACATTTTTTTCATAAAATTAAAAATCGTTTGATTTACATCATTATTCTTAACTGTTAATGTAATAATTGTTTTTTGTTCCATACTTTCACCCAATATTGTTTTCTAACAATATTATATAATGAAAGTTCAATGATATGCCAAGAAAAAAACATCCTAAGTTTTACTTAGAATGTTTAGCACCTTTTTGTTTTTTTGCTTCAACTTTTAAAACATTATCTTTAATCTCTTCAATTTCAGCAACATCAGTAATTTCATTAAACAAATGATATAACATATAATTTTTTTCTTTTTCTTTCGTTGCAAAATGTTGTTCAAAAAAAGCGGCTGTTTCATCAATTATTGTAATTAATTGATAAGCTGTTTTTGTATCAATACTATTTGTTGATAATGGTCCTTTCACTAAAGTTGGTAATTGCGTTACAAAAGCATAATCCTCCAAGGCTTTTTCTTTTTCCGTATAATAAAAAATTCGAAAGGCACTCACTTTTGCTCCAATTGTTTTAATCGCATTTCGAACAGCAGTCACTTTTGTTGATAACATGTTTTTGATAAAGACTGCAATAATAACAGTAATCGTCCCAATTGGAATAATAATTAATAAGATTATATCTAAATCAACCCCAAATTTTGTGGCAAAGATGGCTTTAATTAAAGTATAACCATTTTGAATTAATAACACTGTTACAAAGAATGAGAAGTTCGTTGCTTTTCATCATTTGTGCGGAACTAAAACTTCGGTTTTTTTATTTAAAACATATCAGAAGAAATATGATACTAAAACCAATANAACAATACGACCTTGTTTAGGGAATTTTACATCAAGACAACATTTTAAAAAAATATTTGTTCATTAATTAGTTANTNNANNTNNTNNA
>NZ_JXYY01000062.1:0-6342 GCF_016082235.1 Spiroplasma sp. hyd1 | reverse complement strand
ATCGCAAGAAGTCTAATATATTCCTCCAATTTGATATTAATTAATATAATACATTTTTTATGTCTTTTTTATGTTATTATTTAATTAATAGATTTGTTGCACTTGCATTTACAATTTACAAAAGTAAAAAACTTTTTACAATAAAAAATCTACTGATCATATTTTCCTACCCAATATTTTCTTTAGGCATCAAGCAGCCCCCCTGCTTGGTTATTGTAACCTTTAAAATAATATTCATTTAATTGATTAAAACCTCTTAAGAAATTAAGAGGTTTTATTTTTTTAATTCAACTTGTAATAAATATTCTTTTGTTGCTTGTGGAGCAAGATGATTAATTCATGGTTTTTGATCAAATGGTGTTGTTGCATAATTAACATCATCTTGATGACCATCTCATGGTTCAACACAAATATATTTTGCATCATTTTGACATTTTCAAACCAAAACATTAGGATAACCCTTTGTTGTTAAGCCGATAACTTGGATTGGATCAACAATTAATACTTGTTCAGTTGTTTGATTTAATAAAGCGTAACATTGCCCTGTCGCAAAATCATACTCATCTAATCCAATTTCATTTTTAACTTCTGTTGTCATTGTTGTTCCTAAAAAAGCACCGCCAGGAATATGCGTAACTATTTGAGGTTGATCAAAAATAATTTTTCCTAAATGATCATCACAAATAAACGCTGGATGCCACCCAAAATTATAAGGTAATGGTTTTGAATCAAGATTAGTAATTTTAACCTTATTAATTAGCTCAGTTCCTACTAATTGATATGTTACTTCTAGTTTAAAGGTAAACGGATATTGGTCATAAAAAGTTTTTGCTGCAACATACTCAACAACTAACATCTCCGTTGTCTGTGTAACAACTTTTCAGTCAGTAATAGCACGGAAAAAACCATGCCCTGTCATATGATATGTTTTATCATCCAGGCGATATTGGTCATTAATTAATTTTCCTGTAATTGGAAAACAAATTGGTCATGATTTTTTTCAAGTGCTATCCTGTTGATAAACATATTCTTTGCCATCTTTTTTTAATGAAACTAATTCAAAAGGATTTTTACTAATCTGTGCTGTTAAGTTTTCATTTTTTAAAATGTACATTCTTCTTCCCACTTTTCTATTTGTTTTAATTAATAGCCCGTTAAGTGTGTTTTATCTTGCATAATAGCAACACCACCACTAGTTCCAATTCTAGTTGCTCCCCCCGCAATCATTGCTAAAACATCAGCTTTACTACGAACGCCCCCGGCTGCTTTAACTTGCAAACAATTACCAACTGTTTCTTTCATTAACTTGACATTCGCTGTTGTTGCTCCTGCTTTACTAAAACCAGTTGACGTTTTAACAAAATCAACCCCTGCTTGTTCAGCTAATTGACATGCTTTAATAATTTCTGCGTCTGATAATAAACATGTTTCTAAAATAACTTTAACAACAGCTGTTCCGGCCGCTTTTTTACATGCCATCATATCAGCTGCTACTAAATCATAATTATTTGATTTAAACTGACTAATATTCATTACCATGTCAATTTCATTGGCGCCATCTTGTAAAGCATTAGTAATTTCTGTTACTTTTGTTGCTGTGGTATTTGCTCCTAATGGAAAGCCAACAACAACACAAACATTAACATTGCTATCTTGCAATAATTCATTAGCTAATAATACATATGTTGGATTAATACAAACTGCAGCAAAATCATATTGTTTTGCTTCAAGACATAACTGCTTAATATCCGTCGTTGTGGCATCTGGTTTTAATAAAGTATGATCAATATA
Organism: Spiroplasma sp. hyd1; assembly: GCF_016082235.1. NCBI lineage: Bacteria > Bacillati > Mycoplasmatota > Mollicutes > Entomoplasmatales > Spiroplasmataceae > Spiroplasma > Spiroplasma sp. hyd1. The sequence goes on along the minus strand of NZ_JXYY01000062.1, from coordinate 4,551 downwards.
TTTATTTAATTTCATTTAATAGTTCTCCCTGTTGTTCTTCGTTAACTTGTACTGCCTCTAAAATGCGAATTGCAGCAATAGAATAATCTAATAAGCGTTGCATTTCAGAATAGTTCCCTGTATTTATTATATTCACAAAATGTTGTAATTCATAATACATTTTATTCTGATATTCAGCTGGTAAGGGAATCATCGTTGTTTTATTTGTTAAACGGTTATATACGCTAATTGTTTCTAATTTTGTTAAATTAGTAAAATTAATTGTTGCATCATAACTTAAAATTTCACTAGCACTAATCCCAACCGCTGCTTTTGAACAAACAATATTTGTTAAAATATTACTATGATGACGTAAGAGAACAACGTTGTTAATATCAACACCGTTTTTTAACTTATGACTCATTGCCTTAACATCTTTCACTGGGCCAAACAATGCCACCGCTAGTTCAACTGGATAAATTAACATATCATATAACGAACCTTTCCCTAAGATTTCATCAAAAACAGAATTATAATCATCTAATAAAACTTCTTTCATCCGACTTGAATATTGGTTACAATGAAATGTTGCTAAAAAAGGATGCATTCGATTAACGTTTTCTTGTAAAACCTGATATGCTGGCAAATGGATTGGTTTAAAAGCTTCCATTAAAAAAACATTATTAATAATCGCTACCTCTCTTAATTCAATTAACTCTTGCGCTAAAAAAGTTGCTGGTTTTTCAATTAAAACATATTTTTGCTGCTGTAAAAAATATTTTGCTTGTTGATAATGTAACCCATTTGGGGAAGCAATATAAATAATATCAATATGATCAAGCATATCTTCAAAATTATCAACTATTCGCACTGATAAATTATTTTTTAACGCAAAAATTTTCGCTTTTTCTAAACTACGCGAGTAAAGACAACTAACTTCAACTCCCGTTACTTCCCGACAAGCTTCAATAAATTCACTAACAATATTCCCAGTTCCAATTGTTCCAATCTTTAACATAAAAGCACCTCACTATGCACCTTTCATTTTTGTTAAGTGGTTGGTAGTATTATTTACTTAATAACTGCATTAAAAATAAGATCACTCGTTGCAAAGAAATCACTTGTTGTACCATCAGCTGAAACAGTATAAGAATTACTTGCTTGATCATATTTCCCTCTTAAACCAAGTTCTGTTAAAGTGGTTTTGCCTAGAGCGGCTCCCCCTAACGCTGTAAAAGCTGCTGCTTCTAATTCACCTTCTGCGCTAACAGTTAATGTTTGTTGTCCTTCTGGTTGTCAATCTTTTAAACTAGGACGAAGATCAACATATGTTGGTGGTTTTGCTTCGGCATTTCCTCACACTACTGAACCTTTAATTGATTTTGCCCCATCTTTTGCTTGCATTTTAACATATACTTGTTTAAAAGTTGGTTTTGGTGTAATAGCTGAAACTGTCACGTCAACTTCATTTCAAGGTAAATAAATTGACGCAAGGTCTTGAATTCCTTTTGTTATTCCTGTTTTTAAATCAACTTGATTATTTTCGATGACATTATCTTTTTTCAAATTAAATTTATTACCTATTTTATCAAAAGCAAATAAACTTAAATCTAATTTATCACCAATAGCATTATTCCCGTCATCTTTTGGTTGAGGTAAACATGCAATAACATTTGCACTAACGACTGTTGTTAATGAAATACTGGTTAGTAAAACTAAAAATTTCTTCATTTCTTCATACTCCTTTATTAATTATCCTTTGCACTAATTATAAACTAATTACTATTTTTATCATCATCAAAAAAAGGATTTTGTGTTTTTTTTGTGGAATCTTTTTTTTCTAATATTAGCTTATCATCACATTCTTGTTGTTCTTTTTCTCATAACTCAGAGTCCTGCCAATTTTTCTTTACAATAAAAATTCGTTCTTCAACACGAACAATTGACTCTAAAACAGAAAAAGCAATTGTTCCAACAAAAACAGTTGGAAACCAAACATATCAAAAAATACAAATTTGCGTTGGATTTAAAACTTTGGCATTAGCTAAAATTAAAAAAAATAAACTAATATCAAAAATTAAATATTGACCAATATAAAAAACTTGCATAAAAATAATATGCTTACGTAATAATTGGAATGGAGTTTTTTTCAATTCATTAATTCGAACTAAATGATAAATAATAAAAATAATAGTCGCAAAGCCAATTAAGACATAACCAATTTTATATCCTGTTACTGCCGCAATATTTCATTTTTGTAATCCTAGAATTAAAAAAATTAATACTAAAGCGGTATATAATATTATATTTGCAACACTAACTAGTGCTTTAATCGATACTACTTTTGTCATTCTTATTTTCTCCTATAACTCTTTTTCATACATAATCATTGCTAAAATAGCTAACGGTGCTGTTTCTGCTCGCAAAATACGTTGTCCTAGTGAAACTAGATTATAACCATTCGCTGTTAAAACCGTAATTTCTTCTGCCGTAAAGCCACCTTCTGGTCCAATTACAATAGTAACTGTTGTAAAGTCTTGGTGTAAAAAATCCTTTAGTTGTGAATTTTGCCCCACTTTTTCATAACAAACAAGGTTCACATCACTCTGATATTTTTGTAAAACTTTTAAATCACTCTCAACATTACTTATTAAAGGGATTTGATTTCGATATGATTGTTCACTAGCTTCTTTACAAATTTTTGTTCAACGCTCAATTTTTTTAATGTTATTTTCACCTTTTAATTGTACCACACAACGTTTAAACTGAAAGGGAATGATTTCATTAACCCCTAATTCAGTAGCTTTTTGCAATAAATAATCTCATTTTGTATTGCGAATTAAACCAGCAATTAAACGAATCTTAATTGAACTTTCGTGATTTTGTTTTAATTTTTTTGTTAACTTAAATAAATAATTTTGTGCTGGAACAACTTCAATTGTTGTTAAATAATGTTCAGCATTATAAATACAAATGATTTGTTCATTATCTTTTAAGCGTAAAACTTGTTTAATTTGTTTAACATCATCAGCTGTTAAAACAAAATAATTATGTTCTAATGTTATTGCAAAAAAACGATGCATTACTGTTTATCTCCTAATATTTCTCTCATTATTTCATCTAATTGATTATATAAAAATTGTAATGATGCAGTGGTTTTAACTTGATAGTCTGGTTTAATATCTTTAAATAAAGCCTTCTGAATTTTTAATAATTGTTTTGTTTGCGATGCTGATTGTTGATCACGAGCGGCAATTCGTGCTAAAACTGTTTTTTCCCTAGCTGTAATCAAAATCTTAGCTCTAAAAGTTAAAGGTAAGATATTAAGTCCCACCGCTTCAATTAAAAAATCTTGCGCCGGATTATTATTAATTATTGTTAATATCTTGTCTCTTACTTTTGGTCACAAATAACTATTTAACTTTGTATTAGCTGTTTGATTAGTAAAAATAATTGTTCCTAAAGAAGGGCGATCTAAAACGCCATCTTTAACAACCCCAGGAAAAGTTTTGTTTAAAAATATTAAAGTAGTTTTTTCCTGCATAATTTCTTTAGCAATTTGATCAGCGTTTAAATAAGTTAAATGATATTTATTTTGCAGATATTCACAAGCACTAGTTTTACCCGTACCAATATAACCATAAACACCAAGAATCATTCTTATTTATTCCTTTCACAATGTTTTACAAAATACATTAATTTACTGCTAATAAATTGTCATTAATAATAACATCAAAAATGGCTTGTGCTACCGCTGAAGTTTCAGATGGCGTATAGTGAATTCCATCATATGTTGTTTGATCTTCTACATGTGGATTAGCAGTTAGTTGTAAATTAACAACAGGAATTGTTAAATTAGCAAAATATTTTTGATAAGCACTTGGTAATGAAGTTAATAATTCACCATTATGCATTGTTAATGCTTTTGGTGGACAAACAACTAATATTTTATAATTAATTTCTTCATGATTATCACGATGAAAATTTTTCATTTGATTAATTAATTGTCCTAATGAAGTAACGATTTTTTCTTCAATTGGATAGTCTGCGATTTCTTTTAACTTTGCATACGCATCATAACCAAAATAATCGTTTGTTCCTAAAAAAACGATAAACAAATCAAACGGACTCGCTTTTTGGTACAATGCTAATAAACTATTCATCCCATTATCTTGTGGAAACCCAAAATCAATTAATGGTTTAATAATTGTTCGTCCTGGCTGTGCATTAGTTTGAATTTCAATTTCTGTTGTTTGATAATGTTGAGTTAATAAATTTGCTAATTTTGCCGGTCAATTATCCGCTTCTGGCATCTTACCACTTCCCATTGGTAAATAACCAAATGTTAATGAATCTCCTAAAATTGCAATTTTTTTCTTCATTGAAACCACTCTCTCCTCTATACGATTATTTTATCTTACTTATAATTAATTATGCTTTAATTTTTAAAACTTTTTGAAAAAAGGAAATAATTCATGCTAAACCAAATAAACTACGTAAAGCATTATTTAAATCTTGATAAACTCGCAAATATTGTACTAATAGACTTCTTGCGATACCCTTTTTTATTAA
>NZ_JXYY01000060.1:0-6473 GCF_016082235.1 Spiroplasma sp. hyd1 | reverse complement strand
CANCNNNGAATTAACAATGATTAGAGATAAAACCCAACTATTAAATTCAGAAACAAATTCCATCGCAAGACATCTTCTAGAAAGTCTAGATTCAAAAAAAGGTTTTGCATTGTTATTAGCTCCAAGAATACATTCTGATGTAATTAATTATTTTAATTTTTTAGTGAGTATGAATAGAGATAATAATTTAATAATTACAGGAACCCCTATAATAAGATTTATTAATTGACTAAGAGAAGAATCTTTTGTTTCACAAATTAAAATGTCATCAATTTTTGAATTCGTGGAAACTGAATATAAAGAGGTTGAACTAAAAAATATGGAAACAATCAAAAAAGTAGTTTCAAGTCGCAACTTAGAAAAGATAAATTAAAAATATATAAGTAGCAGTAGGACCTAAAACTTTATTCCAACATATTATTATTAATTATTGTTTTTATTTTAAAAAAAGCATATAATTACTATTAAGGAGGATTGGATATGGCGATGTTTAATAATAAAAAGCCAACTTTTGTATCGATGGATTTAGGAACAGCTTATACCTTGGTTTATATATCAGGAAGCGGAATTGTTTATAATGAACCATCAATTGTGGCTTATAAAATTAAAGAAAATAGAATTGTTGCTGTTGGTAATGAAGCATATAAAATGATTGGAAAAGGAAATAAAACAATTAGAATTGTGCGACCAATGGTTGATGGGGTTATTACGGACATTCATGCAACGGAAGCCCAATTAAAATATATTTTTAATCGTTTACGGGTTAGTAAACAATTAGCTAATTCAATTATGTTATTAGCTTGTCCGTCAGTGATTACGGAATTAGAAAAAAATGCGTTAAAAAAAATTGCAATGAACTTAGGTGCAACAAAAGTTTTTGTTGAAGAAGAAGTTAAAATGGCTGCTTTAGGTGGCGGAGTTGATATTTACAAACCTTTTGGAAACCTAGTTATTGATATGGGTGGAGGAACCACTGATATTGCTGTTCTTGCTTCTGGGGATATTGTGTTATCAAAATCAGTAAAAGTTGCTGGAAACTATTTAAATGATGAAATTTTAAAATATGTTCGTTCACAATATGGTTTAGAAATTGGAATTAAAACAGCAGAAATGATTAAAATTGAAATTGGTTCATTAGCAAAACATGGTGATGAACGTAAAATGAAAGTATACGGACGAGATGTTGTTTCAGGCTTACCACGTGAAATTGAATTAACACCAGAAGAAGTTCGTGAAGTGTTAAAGGTTCCGGTTTCACGGATTATTGATTTAGCCGTCCAAGTCTTAGAAGAAACACCACCAGAATTAGCGGGGGATATCTTCCGAAATGGAATTACCATTTGTGGTGGTGGTGGTTTAATCAAAGGAATTGATCATTACTTTGAAGAAACCTTACAATTACCAGCTAAAATTGGAGAACAACCTTTATTAGCGGTTATTAATGGAACAAAAAAATTCGAATCAGATATTTATGACATTATTCGTCAAGAGCACCAAAAAACAAAAGAATTAGATTATTAATTGTTAGTGGCTAACATTTAACAGTGAAGAATCGTAAAATTGTTTTAGTTGGTTGTGGTTCAGTAGGGACAACATTTCTTTATGCTGCAATTAACCAAGGTTTAGCTCAAGAATATGTTTTAATTGATATTAATTATGAATGAGCAGAAGGACATGCCTTGGATCTCGATGATTGTAATGCTGTCTTAGAACGACCATTTTATAGTGTTAATGCCGGAACTTATCAAGATTGTGTTGATGCTGATATGGTTGTTGTAACTGCTGGGCGTCCGCAAAAAGAGGGTGAAACAAGATTAGAAATGGTTGCTGATAATGCTAAAATTATGCAAGAAATTGCTTTAGCAATTAAAGCTTCTGGTTTTAAAGGCATTTCATTAATTGTATCTAACCCAGTAGATATTTTAACTACTGTATATCAAAAAGTAACTGGTTTTGATCCGCATACAATTTTAGGGTCAGGAACTGGTTTGGGTTCTGCGCGTTTACGTCGTTTGATTGGGAAGAAGTTAAATGTACATCCTAGTTCGGTGCACGCCTATATTATGGGTGAACACGGGGATTCAGCAATGACAGCGTGAAGTGCGCTTCAATTTTAGGGAAACGAATTAGTGACTATATTGAAGAAGGACGCTTGACGATTGAGGATTTAAAAACTTGTCAAACTGATGCTATTAATATGGCATACAAAATTATTGAAAAGAAAAAATCAACGTTCTATGGCATTGGTGTTGTTTTATCTCACATTGCGCGGATTATTATCCGTGGTGAGAACCAAGCAATCTTAATTGGTGCATATTTAAGCTGTGAATATGGTCAAAATGGAATTTATACTGGTGTTCCAGCCGTAGTGAGCAACTGTGGGTGAGAACGAATTATTAAATTACATATTAATAATGAAGAACAAGAACAATTTAATAAATCTTGTCAAAAAATTCATGAGACCTTAACTGTTGCTTTTCAAGCAATTGGGATTCAATAAAACTGATTTATTATCAGTTTTTTTATGTTATGATTTAAAAAATAGGAGTGAATATTAATGCAACAACCATTAGCGTTCTTGTTACGCCCAACAACAATTGCGGAGATTATTGGACAAAGTCATATTATTAATGATCAAAATGGTCTTATTTCACGAATGTTGAAATATAACTATGCTAGTTCATTAATTTTTTATGGTGATCCTGGGGTTGGAAAAAGTAGTATTGCTCGTGCTTTAGCAAATGATTTACAATTAGAATATGCTGTTTTTAATGCAGAAATTGATAAAAAACAAGATTTAGAAAACATTATTAAAAAAGCACAAAATGTTGAGCGTTTTATTATTATTGTTGAAGAAGTTCACCGGATGAATAAAGACCGCCAAGATATTTTATTACAATACTTAGAAAATGGGCATTTAATTATGTTTGCATGTACAACAGAAAATCCATATTTTGTTATTAATCCCGCCTTACGATCACGAGCAAATATTATTAAATTAGAACGAATTACTACAGATGAAATGATAGTCGGGTTAAAGAAACTAATTGCTATGAAAAAATTAACTTTAACAATTACTCCCGAAGCATTAGCATTAATTTGCCAATTAGCAAGTGGTGATTTACGAATTGCAATTAATATTTTAGAATTATGTTTAAATTTATACCCAGAAGAAGAAATTACTTCTGCAATTATTACAAGTATTGCTCCATCGGCAAATTTAATTAATTTTGCTGATGGAGATGAACACCATGATTTAAAATTAGCATTACAAAAATCAATTTGTGGTAGTGATGTTGACGCAGCGTTATATTACTTTGCACGGTTATTAGCAAGTGGGGATTATGAAGCTTTGTTACGCCGCATGTTAATTATTGCATATGAAGATATTGGCTTAGCAAATCCATCGATTGCAATTCATGTTAAGGCTGCTGTTGATAGTTTTCGTCAGATTGGTTTACCTGAAGGTCGAATTCCGTTAGGATTAGCAATTGTTGAAATGTGTTTAAGTGAAAAATCAAATAGTGCTTATTTAGCAACTGACCAAGCTTATGAAGATGTATTGAAAGGCAAAATTTATCCAATTCCACATCATTTACGTGATACTAGTTATGCTTCAGCGGTAAAATTAGGAAATGGCGTAGGATATCAATTTCCCCATGATTTTCCAAATGATTATGTTATGCAGCAATATTTACCAAAAGAAATGTTGGGAACGGTTTATTATCATCCAAAATTACATAGTGTATATGAAAAACGAATTAATGAGTTATATGATCGCTTTACGAAATAAACCAAGAAGTTACTTTAAAGTAACTTCTTGGTTTATTTTTTAGCAGTGCTAGAATAAAGGTGTTAGAAATGGAAATGATGATAATGACACTCGTTAAAATTCATGTGCCTGAACTTACATGTAGTAGTTGTGCGATGGCAATTGAAAAGAAATTAAAAAAATTCCTAATATTGAATTTCAAATTGGGGTTGTAACACGAAATGTTAAAATTACTTATGATGAAACACTTGTTAGCAAAGAAGCAATTTTTCAACAAATTAAAAAAGCTGGTTATGATTTTGATGAAATTGCAACTGAACAGTTGTAATTTGGTTTTGACAAATGAAAAAACCACTAAAAACAAAATTAACAAAACGGCAAATTCGTGATTTGTATGAATTAATTATTGCGATTATTTTAAATCTTCCGTTATTGTTAGGGATAATTCCTAGTTTAAGTATTTTACATAACCAATGATTACAATTAACCCTTGCGACAATTATTTTATTTTATTGTGGTCGTCGCTATTATATTAATATGTTTAATGAAATCTTCCGTTGACATTTGTTAGGAATGAATACATTAATTGGTTTAGGAACTTTATTATCATATGGCTATAGTATTTATTTAATTGCTAGTCATAGTAGTTATATGCTGTTGTTTGAAACCGCTGGAACAATTATTATGATTATGTTGTTAGGAAATATTATTAATACAAATGTTCAACGAAAAGTTACAGCTGGCATTGAAAGTGTTATCACATTACAAGTTGATCAGGCTAACCGTGTTGACCCTGATCAAACATTGACAGTTATTAATACAAAAGATGTTCAAGTTGATGATATTTTATTAATTAAAAAAGGTGAAAAAGTTCCTGTTGATGGTGTTGTTCAACAAGGAACTGGCTATTTAAACGAAGCAATGTTAAATTGTTGAAAAAAACTTGGAGTTGAGGTAATTGGGGGAACAGTTAATATGGGCGAACCTTTTTATCTCCAAGCAAAAAAAGTTGGTGCCGATACTGTTTTAGCTAATATTTTACAAAAAGTAGATGAAATCCAAAGTCAAAAACTACGGATTCAACGAATTGCTGATCAAATTGCAAAATTGTTTACACCGTTAATTTTAATTGTGGCGGTTATTACCTTTTTGTGTCAGTACTTTATTTTTCACAAAGGTGATGTTGCTAAAGGCATTGATATTGCTATTACTGTAATTGTTATTAGTTGTCCTTGTGCCTTAGGATTAGCAACCCCATTAGCTGTGGCAGTTGGTTTTGGGAAAGCATTAAAAGAAGGAGTTGTTTTCAATAACACTAGTGCCTTTGAAAAAATTAATAAAATTAATGCGGTAGCTTTTGATAAAACTGGAACAATTACAACTGGTGAATTAACAGTACAACAATTTTTAGGTGATCATGCAAATAGCAAGTATATTTATCATTTAGAAAAGTTATCAGCCCATCCAATTGCAAAAAGCATTGTAAATTTCTTTCCTAATGAGCAATCAGAAATTAAATTTCAACAATTTAAAGAAGAAGCAGGGCGTGGGTTATCTGGTGTTTATAATAACAGTACTTATCAGATTATGAGTTATCAAACAGCAGTCAAAAAGGATTTTCAAAATTTATTAGCCCACCAAGTTGCAAGTTTAACGGTTATTAATCCAATTTTAATTGCCTTCGTAATTAATGAAACAATTACTAATGTCCTTGTTTTAACAGACATCATTCGTAGCGATGCTTCTATTACAATTGCGAAGTTTGCAAAAAAACATATTGCAACCCATATGATTAGTGGGGATAACGAAGAAACAACAAAAGCAATTGCCACAGAAGTTGGCATTGCTAGTTATTATGTTAATGTTGCACCATTAACGAAAGCAACAATTGTTGAATCAATTCAAGCAACAGGGCAAGTAACAGCTTATGTTGGTGATGGCATTAATGATTTAGTGGCTTTAAAACAAGCAGATTTTGCCATTGCAACGGGACAAGGTAGTGAAGTTGCAATTCAAAATAGTGATATTACAATTATTAAACCAAATATTTTTAATATTTATAAAGTCTTTGTATTAACAAAATTAACGCGCCGCTTAATTTGATGAAACTTCTTTTGAGCTTTTAGTTATAACTTAATTACGATTCCATTAGCAATTTTAGGAATTATTCCTCCATTAATTGGGGCAGTTGTGATGGGTGCTAGTCAGTTGTTAGTATTACTAAATTCATTAGTTTTTAATAATTTAAAAGTTAAGTTTAAATAAAAAGGTATCTTTTGATCCTTTTTTTATTTTTATAACATAATTTTGGTTAAAACTTTTTTTCAGTAAAAAATATCTTTTTTTGCTTTTTATGTTATTTTTAATATGAGGTATATTACGATATATCATTAAAAGATAATGTATCAAACCTAATGCAAACTGTTTAATAAAGTACTAAAAAATAATAAATCAGATGGGAAGGATAAGAATCATATGAGGAAATTTTTATTGTTGTTAAGTGTGGGGATACTTGCCACAACAACATTAGGAGTCATTAGTTGTAAAGAAACTAGTGATATGACAATTAAGAAAGTTCCGTTAAATTATGAAAACTTAAAATTATTTTTTACAAAATATAATAACTTTCAATATCAAGGCGAATTTTTCTTTAAAGATGCTCAGTTTCAAACAGGAGCAGATACTAAACGAATGACTGCTG
>NZ_JXYY01000058.1:0-6679 GCF_016082235.1 Spiroplasma sp. hyd1 | reverse complement strand
TTATAATAATATTTTAATAAAAAAGGGTATCGCAAGAAGTCTAATGATATTTATAATATGTTTTTAAACCAAGGTGCTTTCTTTGAAGATGGTGGTAATAATCGTAAAATGTGAAATATTGCACAAAAGATTCAATCTTCAATTTATAATGTAATGAGCGTTGTTGAAGGGGTAAACAAGATTGCTGATGGTTATCAAAGTCTCTATAAAAATAATAATACTAGTGATAAACAAATTCAAACTGGGCGAAATAATTTAAGTCGNAACTTAAAGAGCGCAATTGGTAGTTCAGCTGGTAAAATTTTAAGTAAGTTAAAACTTGTTGGTAAAGTTCTCCCAATTGCTAATATTTTTAGTGGAATATGAGAGTTAAGCAAAACTTTTAGTTTTATTTCTTTAAAGACAATGGAATATAAAATTGATCATAATAATTCAATATATTATGTGACACCAACATTTAAATTACCAATTTTTGATATTGAATTAACATCTTCTCAGTCCAAAACAAGGGTAACACCATTAGCAACTTCAGCATTAAATTATATGTTACCAGATGGCAAAGATGCTAAAGGCCAAAAGTTATATGAATTTAATGATCAATATTATTTATCAAAANATGCTGTAAAAGCAGATTTAATTCGACAAATTTATTTACATCCAGAGCGTTATGTTCCAAATAGAAAATTAATGATTAGTATTATGGCAAAAGATGTACCATACTGATTACCCGAAACAATTAGTAATGCAAATATTTGTGGGACAACAGCTGNTGATACTAATTGTATTAATCAGGTTGATTATGATTCAACCTTAAACGAGGAAAAAGATCAGTTTATTAATCAAATTTTTACAACTTATTTTAAACCAAGACAACAAAGTTTTTATTTAGATGGTTTTGGAAACTATTTTTCAAGTAAGGATGAAGCATTAGCTAGTTTAGCTGAGAATGTTGCGTTAGCTAACTTTGATGTTTTATATCGTTATCAAACAAGAACGGGAAAAGAGTTTTTTGCTAATAGTAAAACTGAAATTATTAATTTTATTAATAACAATGAAATTATTGATAATAAACAAGTTATTAATAGTGATTTAATTACAACATCACATTATGATACATTATCAGATTATTTAGGAATTAAGTTTGAACTTTATATCTTAGAATATTATGGTGATCACAAATACTTTATGTCGCACCAACAAACGTGAAATTATCTATGAAATCATATTAATTATCAAATCTTAAACTTTGATGCAACAATGAATAGTTTTCAGTTTGGTGAACATGCCTTTTTTAATGAAAATGATTTTATTGCTTGAATTAATGTCAATATTATTCGAGTGCAAGGGAAAAAAGATGATAGAAAGGTTGTGAATTAAAAATGTTAAAGTTATTAGTGCTAGTAACATCAATTTTTACTATTACTCCAACAGTAACTTCTAGTATTTATTATACGGCAGTTGCACCAACAAATCATTATGCGATTAGTCGCGAAGTTCTTCGAGAAAATATTTTAGCTAATCGTGTTTATGGTGGTCAAGTTAATTATAGTGAATATGATGGTCAAACCTTTCAATCTGATGAAGCATTAAATGAATATTTATTAAAAAATAATAAGGTAACTACCATGTTAACTGCTTCTAATCCAAATAAAATTATTAAAAATTATGAACATATGACATTAGATGATAAGAAAATTTATGATGCTGATTTAAATAATTTTCAACAATTGTATCGTGATGCTTTTGGGAATGTGGCATATAGTCGACAAGATGCGTTAAATACTTATGCAAACGAAGGGTTAGTAAAACCACAATACAGTTATGATGGTTTTTATTGGTTTGATACACCAGAAGAAGCAAAGATTAATGAAAAATATAAAATGAAAATTAATAAATCATTATATTATATTTATAATAATCAATATTATAATGCTTTTAATAATCAAGATATTAATGCCTTGGTTTCCTTAATGGAAGAGGGTTATTATGCTAATATTAACCAATCATTGCTAGGAAAACCATTAGTAAAACCAATTGTTGAACAAGGAAATAGTAAATTAATTTATGATTTATTAAAAAAAGATCTACGCAAAGATTTTAATGGTGATTATTATAATGATGTTGCTAAAACCGAAACGAGATATCGGTTAGCAATTGCTGCAACAGGCACTAATCGAATAACAGTACAATATTCTGATTTAAATGGTAGATATTTAACAGGAGAAGATTATTACGCTGGAACTAGTCCAATTTTGGAATTCACAGATGTTGGCGTGAAAAAAAGTGGTCAAGATCTTATTAATTGATTTAAGAATACAGGATATTGAGTACCAAGAAAACAAGGAAGTGTTGGCTTAGGACATAAATATTGAACCCGTCAGTTTACTGGAATTTATAAAAATCAACGTGTTAAGATGCAAATTAATTTAGTTCCAAAATGAAGTTATGGTTTTGGAAAGACAAAAGCACCTGATATTAATAGTTATAGTGTCGTTGACCAATCGGTGGGGAAAATTAAGTTATATGCTAATCCGAAGCAGAATGATGATCAGTTTTTAGATGCTACCGCANAGAAAAAAGGAGTTTTTTCGAATGGGAATATTACGACTGAAGAAAAAACCCACTTTTATGATACTTGATATGACCGTTATTTTAATAGTGTTTTAACTAATTTTGGTTCAAATAATAACCGTCAAGTAACATATCAAGATATTAAAAAAGGTAATTATCTTACAAATCCTACTTTTGAGAGTACTAATGGGAAAGGATTTATTTATAAGGATAAAGCTTATGATGTTAATTATAACAAAGGATATAGCCAATCCTTAATTCAAAGTTATTTAAATTGAATTCCTGTTAAAGAAAAGTTATTAGCAAAGCCGGTTGTTCATGATGGTCAGTATTATTATCAATTACGACCAGATTTTTTAGCAACAGCAGAACAATTAGATAAATTCTTATATTTAGAAGGAAGCTTTCAGACAAAGTTAATGTATTCGTATTCTCCTGATCCTGATGTTTCTGATCGTGATGGGCGAATGTTAGCAGCAACATTACAAGAAGCAAAGGAAAAAGAATTAATTAATAAGGACCGAACATTACGGAAACAATATTTAGCGTATGATGTTTTTGGTAATAAAGAANTAACAACAAGTAGTGCCAGGGAGGCAATCCAACAGTTAACTAATAAAATTCAGTTAACATCAAAGTTTGTTCATAAAAATGAAATTAAAACATGAAACTTAAAAATGAAAAGATCATGAGATTTAATAATTTCTGATGGACGTTATGTTGTATATCGAATTACTGATCCAAATCAAGCGGGGAAATTTATTTATTTTTCTTCACAAGATGTCGCATTAGCAGCCATTAAAACGNCGGCAAAACTTAGTTCAGCGGTTAATAAACTTGAAAAATCAGTTTATTTATATAGTTATACAACTCAATCAAAATCAGTTGTTCCTTTTGTCTTTTATGATAATGATGTTGATAGTGTTATTACCAAGATTTATGAATATGAACAATGAAATTAAGTTTTTAAGTGATTTTTGTTGTTTTAATAAATTAAAATAAAGACTAGCCATGTGAAATATATTAATTGGTATTCCAAAGGGTTAGTCTTTTCTTCATTAATTATAAAATGTTTAATAATTTGTTTGAGGGATGATATTTTTTTATTTTATTGAAAATTAGTTATTTTTTATTTTTTTTGATAAAATAAATAAGTATCTTATTTAAACTGACATAACATTTGAGGCCAATTAATATCAAAAGGAGAAAAAATTATGCGAAAATTTCAGACAATACTAAATAGTTTATTAGTGTTTAGTTCTGCTACAACAACATTAATTCCCGCTACTAATTTTATTATTCAACCAGTACCCTATAAGGGATCATCATCAGGATCTAGTTCAAACAATATTGATGATTTTGTTTATTCTGGTTATTTATTACGTTATTTTATTTCTAAATCTTCAAATATTAGTACTAATAGAACTGTTAAAACATTAGAACAAAATATTGTTAACAATAAAGCCATAATTTATTCAACAGCCCGAAGTACAAGTAATGTTACAATGCAAAATGCGAATGTGTTTGAAACAGCATTAATGGCATCAATTGTTAATATTAGCATTTATGGAATGGGTAGTTGAAAAGAATTTTTTGCGGAAACTTATTCAAAATGGATTACAACCCCTGATGAAATGAAAAATAAAAGCTGGGAAATTTTAAATAATTTTTTCATAGATATTTATCCATACTTACAAAGTAATAATTTTGGAGCAAGACCTGATACGTTACAAAATAGTTTACAGTACATTGATAAGTATTTTTCTAATTCAACCACTTCAATTACAGTAACAAAACCAGCAGTTTATGACACAACGTTAACAATGAAACCAAGTGATGTAGTTGATTTACAATATCAATCACTTTTTGGGACAAGATTTGGNTTACAACAAGAAATTCCAAATAATGTTAATCTTTGAAATAATAGTTATACTTATAATGCTCTTAAAACAAGCTTAATAATGTGACAAACAAATGCTACGAAAGATGTCACTAATGATGTTATGAGATTTAATGGTGATGTCTTACAAGATAATATCATTAATTTTAATGGTAATAATTTATCTGCTGGCTTAGCAAATATGATGAATGATTCATATACGAAAGCTTCTGCAGTATCATTAAAGAAATATCAAGATTTTGTTCAGCAAGCCACGCAGAGTCACTATTCATCATTTGATAAATTAGATAGTGATTTAAAAAAATTGACAAAATATGAAACCATTAATTATCAAACCGGTAGTACCATTTTCTTAAAAGATAGTGTTGATGCAATGCGAAATTATTATGGTTGAGAAGATAGTACTGTTAATAGTTTTGAGAAACAAATTTTAAATTTATTTAATATTACTTATACTATGACTGGTGATAATTTTAAATATTTCTTAGNTGGTTTTTTATTTTCACCAGATACCCCATTAGTTAACCAAGCAGGTCAAACCGAGGCTTTTACACGATATGATTTTTATAGAATTCCAGGTACGGATCAAATTTGATCAAGTTCTCTTGCTTTTATTGTTTTTTCGGCAAAAGGGTTTAACAATTATTTAAAAAGTGGTATTAGTCAAGAATACCAAATGGGGTGATGAAGTTCACCAAACATCTTTACTGCATTAGACCATGAAATGGGGCATGCGGTTGATGTTTATTATGGAATGGTAACTTCGGCTCCAACAAATGCCGCAAAGAAATTTAGTAATATTTTAAATGAATTAGGAATTAAAGGGGAATATAGTGGCAATGTTTTTGGTTATGATAATATTATTAATNNNAATACAAAAGCTAGTGCTATGAAAATTGCTTTGATTGTTATCTTTGGGGTCTTTTGTGTCAGCATTATTATTGCTATTATTTGAAGTACTGCTCGAAGAAAAGCAACTCGTAAAAAAACAGATGAATAAAAAATGCAATGATTGCATTTTTTAATTTAAAGAAGAAGGGAGATTAAAATGAGTAATAAGAAACAGATGACAAAATTTNGGTTTATTGTTTCATCGTTAGGTGCAGCAATTGGTTTAGGGGCAATTTGAGGGTTACCGGGATATATTAATAAAAATGGAGGATTTTATTTTTTCTTAATTTATATTTTTGCAATGTTAATTGTCGGAGTCNCATTATTAATTTTTGAATTTAATTTAGGGAATCTTCGTCGTAAAAGTGTTATTAATATTTTTGAAAAAGAAAGTGTTTGCTTTAGTAAATTTGTTGGTTGATTTCAAGCAACTTTAATGATCATTATTCCAATTTATTATGCTGTATTAGTTGGTTACACCGTTATTTCCATTGGGATTGAATTTAGTCNTGCGTTAATTAGTAATGTTAATGGTAATATTTTTAATAGTCAGATTTTACAACATGGTGGCTTTGGNATCACTAATAACGGTGGTTTTCAGTGGATTGTTTTTTTAGCGTTTCTTTTTGTTGTGTTATTAGTTGGATTAGTACTATTATTTGGTATTAAAGGAATTGAAAAACTTAATAAGTTTTTTATGCCCTTATTATTTTTAATTATTTTAATTTTAGCAATCTATATTTTAACGGTGCCTGGTAGTAGTCAAGGGTTAGCGACATTGTTTTTAGTTGAAAACCTAGAGAAATTAAAGCAAAGCCAAACTTGAAGTAGTGTTTTCTCGTTAGCATTTTTTACAACATCATTAGGAATGGGAATTATGATGCGGTTTGCTGGGGTGTTGGTCCACAAAACCAAGATAATACTTCAAAAGCTTATTTATTAGTAATTGGAATTTTATTTTTATCAATTACTAACTTAATCTTTATTTTTGGTGCTTCTGGTGCAATCGTTAATAATTTAGTTTCAGATAAAAATAATATTTTATTATTTCAAGAACAAATTACAAATAAATTTGGAAATGATTCAATGGTCTTTGTCTTTAATGTCTTACCAGAAACCTTTCATATTATTAATCAAAATACCATTGTTGGTGTTGGGAATTTTTTAGGAATTTTATTCTTTTTAGCATTATTTATTGCCGGGTTAAGTACTACGGTGGGAAATGTTGAAGTTATTGTTGATGCAATTGAAGGCATCGTGTAAGTGAAGTGCAACAAATCAACTCAGAAAGGAGTTGATTTTTTAATGGAAAGAAAA
>NZ_JXYY01000059.1:1751-6657 GCF_016082235.1 Spiroplasma sp. hyd1 | reverse complement strand
TACTGCAGGAATTTTGATACTGTTTGGAATTTGTGTTTTTAGCTGTGCTACTACTTGCTCTTTTGTCAACGGTGCTTTTGAAAACAATTTACCATTGGTTTTAAACCAATCAGCAACCACCGTTGCAAATTGACTATCATTTGCTAGTTGCTGTCAATTTTTACTTTCGTTAATTATTTTGTTTAGTTCGGTTGCATTAAGTTTTTTAATACTTTCATTATAGCCGTTTAAATTCGCTCACGCGTAAAATTGTTGTCCTTGGTCTGTGTCTCAAAAGTTCGGTGTTAAATTATCTTTGTTAATAACAACATAATAACTACTTTTGTTTGTTGCATTATCTTCTGTTTCTATTAAATAACGACCCTGATAAGTATCTAATTGACTGCCATCTAAATTGTATGTTTGGTTATCAAATATTTGAAAAACTTTTCTGTTTTTTTCTCATTTTTCATCTAAACCAAATATTTGCGCTGTAATATTTGTACTACTAGTTGGTTTATTTAAACTAACTTTAACTTCGGTATCAGAGTAGTACAAATCACTAGTTAAAGTAATATCTCCTACTTTGCCATTGGTTGGTAGTTGATATACATAACTATCAACATTGCCAATTACCGAAGTGTTTTTTTTAACATTAATACTTGGTTGAGATAGAAATGATGATACGATAATTTGCCCCACATAACTTTTTTTATCAAGGGTAAAAACAACTTCAATTTTATAGTCTTTATTTTCAACGGTAGTACTATCTGTTGGTAAGTCAAATTCTCATACTTTATTTGTTTGGGACATTTCTTTACCATTGACTTTAACAGTTTTAATATTGGTATTTTCCATTTTGACTTTAACTTGTCCATTAGCAACAAGTTGGTCATCACGCAATCACGCTATATTTTTTGATTTATCAACCAAATTAACATTTATATTTGTTTTTACCCACGACAAAACAGATTGAAGTTTGAATACTCCGTTATCAGTTCCAAGATAAATGTTATCTTTACTATCAACAGCAGTTTTTACCCTACCATTTACTCCATTAATTTTTGTTGGTATTGTTTCCCCGTGTTTCAACACATAGGCACCCTTATCAACTCCAAGATAAATGTTGTTAGAACTATCAACAGCAATTGCTGTTGCTTCGTTTATTCCATTTATTTTATTTAATGGTAGATAGTCGTTGTTTGCGTTAGATGTCAAAGCACTAACATCGCGTTTAACACAAGTTTGTACAGTGTTGGCAATCAACGGTGCAGGAACGCTCGTTGTCAAAGTTGAAATTGTTAAGATACTTAATAATTTTTTCATTTCGTTATTTCCTTTCTGAAATCTCTTTTTAATAAAAAAAGAGAATAGCACCACCGCACTATTCCCACACGCAATTTCTAACATATTTCACAAGCGTATCACAAAAATACCACCAAGAAATATGTTAAAATTGTCGGTGGAAACGCTAGTAAACGCTAGTGTTTCCACGATAGTAATTTATTTTCAGATAAATTACTATCACTAATTTTTATTAAAAATATTTAATTCCATAAATAATATATCACTATAAACAATCTTGTTTATAGTTTTTTATTTGCTAAAACTTTACTAAATAGGATAAAAAAGTAAAGATTGATATTTGATACATTTGGGCTAGGTACCAAAGATAAAAATATCTTTGTAAGGAAATTATAACACAAAGTTATAATTTACCACAGTTGTTATTTCCCATAGTTTTTATCTATTCTTTTTTATCTTTGTTTTCATATAATTTTTTAAAGTTATTTATCTGTTCTAAAATAAATACTTGCCGAAAATCTTTATTTTTTTCCATATTTTTTAAACTGTTTGGTTTCAAATTTAAAAAATTATTTGCACTATATTCAAAAAACNTTCCATTATGATATTCGCAAAAGGGAGGAACANCAACACCAACAAGCGAAACCATATTTTTATTGCAATTATTTATTTCACACTTTTTTACTTTTTTCATTGTTATTTGATTTCCTTGATGAGTTCTTCATAGGCTTGTTTTTGCCGCCAATATGTAGGGTTGGTTCATATTGTGTCTAATTTAACGGTGTTCTTTGAAAATGTATCAGAATGTTTAATCTCACATTTTAATAAATATTGAGTAAGATTATCATTTTTTAATCATTCCCAAATAGTTTCTGTAACATCATTATTTTTTACATTGTTTAATAAAATTTTAATATTTGGTGGTTCTTTATTAATAATTTTAGCAATATAATTTAAAGTATTTTTTAAATCTAATACACCTTTATAACAACCATCATCATCTGTTAAAGGTGCAATTATTAAATCAGACAACATTAAAAAACTTACAGATAATTCATTTATTGTTGGCGGGTAATCAATCAACACATAATCATAACTATCAAAAGTTTTATCATTTTGCATATACAAAGTATCTGCTATTAAATGTTGGTCTTTTTCATTTGAATAGTTTAAATTTAAAATAGCAGATACTTTGTTTAGTTGTTCTCCACCAACAATAATATCAATGTTTTTATATTTTGTTTCTTGTATAATTTGTGCTATTTTGATTAATTTTGGTTCTGTTAAAACAGACTTTATTGTTTTATTTTTATGATAAACATTATTAACTAAATTTAGTGTTAGAGTTGCTTGGGGGTCAAGGTCAATCAACAAGACCTTTACCTCATCAAGGGCCAACTTGTAGGCAACATTTTTGCAAAGGGTTGTTTTTCCTGCCCCACCCTTTTTTACTGCAAAACTAATCATCTTCATTATTACTATCCTCCAAATCTATATTATATCTTTCTGCTAAAATTTCATTCATTAAAGTTGTTAATTGCCATTTCTTACTTTTTGCTTCATTTCTAAATGCCATAACAACTCGAGAATTGCATTTCATACGCGGCATAAAAGTAGAATTATCTAATTTTTTAAATTCTTTAACATCACTAAAACTTGATGTTTTATTTATTAAATTTTTAGTTATATTTGTTTTTTCTTTATCTATATTTGGCATAATTATTTTGTTTCCTTTCTAAAATAATTATTTATACTTTATATAGTAAATATAATTAATAATAATACCAAAAATATAAATAAAATCAAGGTTTTTTATATAAATAATTATTTATACTTATTTATACTTTATATAGTAAATATAATTATTTTATATAAAATAATTATGATAATATTAATTATAAAATTTTATTACCATTTCCCTGTGAAAATAACACTCAATGCACCACAGACAACGACAGTAAAACAAGCAATGAATAACCCTTATAAAATAAGGGTTTTAACACAATGTAAAAGGGTATAAAAGCATTGTTTTTAACTTAACGATGTTATAATTAGGTTGAGAGTTTTAACCACTCCCTAGCAGTTCCAAAAAATAGTTAGGCGGTGGTTTAATGGAATTATTACAAATTATTTGTAATGTTCTCAAAATAATCACGCTACTATTGCAAATTATTTTTATAATTAAAAAATTATCCGAATAGGATAATTTAATGCACTAGGAGAGTGGTTAACTCTCACTTTTTTATTTGTTCCAAAATAATATTATCATAAAAAATTATTTTTTGCATTCACAAGTATTATCTTGTGAATTTTTATTTTCATTACATTTGCATTCACAGCTGCAATTACATTTTTCTTTTTCCATTTTCACACCTACTTTCATTTATATTTTACTCCTTTTTGTTTNANATTTCGTAGGTGTTTAACTCTTGTCAAGCATAGTTATTNATTTGNTTTTCAATTCAATTGGCGAGTGTTTGGGTAGGGGTAATTCAATGGACTTGATAGTTGTCTTTATAGTATTTGCGGAGACCATCAAGTTTTTTTCTAAACCGCTCTGGAATTTTACGCGTTCGCTCAAACTCGACTAATTGAATTGTCCCATCATTTTTGTAAACAATTAAATCGGGGTAAGCATTAAGATTACCGTTTTCCATTTTTAATTCCCTCTCTGTTTGATAGTGTTCAATATCACTTTGTGCAACAAGTCATTTGATTAACATGTCTTGGTGGGGCATTTCATAACAATTTATCTTAATTGCTTTTTTATGCTCTCGCCCAACAAAAGTATTACCCTTATGAGAAAGATAATAAATATTTTTTCTTGTGTGTTGGTCGATTTTATAAAAACCTTTTTTTATATTTCGTTCCAAAATTCGTTTAGCACTTATAAATGATTTTTGGGTCAACAAAGCAACTTGCTCTGTGTTTAAATATCCCCAACGATTAATCATAATCAATATTTTTTCTAACTCACCCATAACACCAACACCTTACTATTCATTTTTATTTATATTTAATTTATTTTTCTAAATTAAATAATAATGTTGATTTACAAAAATCAATTACCTCTATCATATTTAATTGTTTAGGTTTAATTTTTCCTGTTTTATTTAAACTCATAAACTTATTTTTATACCAATATAATAAATTTTGATATTTTTCATTATCAAAATAGTATTCTCTTATTTTATATTGTTTAAAAAATTTTAAAATTATTTCATACCAACTTAAATTTATATTATATGGCGTAAATTCTTTTAAGTCTCACTGTAAACAACATTCTAAAAGCAAGAAGAAATCTGTTTTAATAGGACTAAATTTATTTTTTTCAGCATAAAATTTATGAAAAGAATTAACATAATTTTTCCTTTTTTTCATTTCAATAAATCATTTTTGAAAAGATAAATCAAAATAATTACGCCCCAAGTTTAAAAATGGTTNCATTGCAATATTAGTTTTGTTCATATTTAAACAATAGTCATACATTCCAAATTCCTTACGCAATGCCATTAAACTTAAATTAGGAGTATATTTATATAATTCATATGGAATAATTCTCATTAGTTATTTTCCTTACTAACCACTTTNGTNTTACCAACAGNGTGGGGTTTTTTCTTTT
>NZ_JXYY01000059.1:0-1744 GCF_016082235.1 Spiroplasma sp. hyd1 | reverse complement strand
AAGGGCANGGGCAAAAAGAAAAAAGGAACGTGGTGGTTTTTTATTGGTTATGTTAATTGCAATTAACATAACCAATAAAAAACCACCACTGCGGAACACAAACATTAAGCCGAAACTCCGTTCTATCAACAACGTTGGGAGTGCAAGGTTTCGGGTGCTTGGCGTGCCAAAATGCTTTGTGTTCCGCAGTATAATAAAAATATATTAGGTATTTTAAAATACCTCATTAATACCTAATAATTATACTATANANNTAGTGATTTATTAAATAAAATTACTGATAAATTTACTTAAAAAGTAATTATAATTTTATGTAGTTTTATATAATATGTTGTTTTAATATGGTGTTGGTATTTATTTTGGTTTTCTATTGGAAGAAAAGAGTAAATAAAAAATATTGTTTTATCAAATAACAAAAATGATATGATGAGGACCATATCTTGGTGTTGTATTTGTTGTCTTGCTACTCGTTGGTTTTATGCAAGCTCTGTGCTGGGGTGATAGGGGAGTGAAAAACTCACTAGGGGATTAGTCTAAGTTGTCTAATTCCACTAGTAACTGTTCGAGTTCTTCTTCTGACATTTTTGGTGGATCACCCTTGTTTTTTTCATAATGTGTGTTAAACTTATCAACAAGAGAATAATTTTCTCGTTCGTTTGAGTTTAACGATTTTTTATTAGCAGAATACTTAGTTTTTACATAAGTTTGGTATTCTGCTTTTAGTTTGTCGCTTTCAGCACAAATTTGTTCGCGTGCTTGTTGATATGTTAACCCACTTAAAAATGGGTTTGTTGCTTGTTCTTTTTCGTATCTTCTAGCAGACACAGTTAAATAATGCAATTCTTTAATTGCAGTGTCGCGGATTGCTTGATAACCTGCTAAGCGATATTTATTATTATCTCTTGTGTTATAAATTCAGTAGGTAAAAAACATATCAATCCCAACCAAAAAATATTTACCAGTTTTATCAATAAAACACATTATTTTTGGTACACAAATAAATTTGTCATAAATCTTTACTTTATAACTGTCTTTGCGGGTTGGGTGTTGGCGAACACATTTTTTCGGTAAGTAAAAATTAGAAACATGTTTTTTCTCATCAAGTTGATTAATAACTTTATAGTTCAACCCATTTATCTCAATAAAATGATAATTTATTTGTTCTGCTTGTAATATCAATTCTTGCATAATAATATGCTCCTTTCTGTGGTTTTAAACGAATTTAACCCCCATATCAGCGTTAATATTTTTCAAAATGTATAAAATATATTCTTTTGGGTTTTTTCAACGATGATATTTGTTTTAAAAATTGCTGTTATAAATTGTTTTCTTTTTTAATTTCAGTTTTAATTTTGTTAATTTCTGTATAATATTTTTCTTTTTTATCTTCGGTTAGATTTTTAAATCAATTCCGTTTTCATTCAACTTGTATTTTTCCGGTTTCAATTGTTCACAAAATTGATGGGGTAATTCTTTTCATTTCGGCGACTTGTTTTTTGTATTGTTCTTGTTTATCACCAGTCAAGTTATTAAATCAATTATTTTGTCATTCCATTTCTGTTTTTTGCAACAACTTTTTTAATTTTTTTACTTTTTCTTGCTGATGGTTTAAATCAATTTTTGTATCAATATAACTTGCTCTGCGCATAACATCATGTCCTTTCTAATGAAATATTTTAATAAATAAAAAAATAGGTAGAATGACTTTTTTATCATTCTACCTATACACAAAAANTAAAAAATG
>NZ_JXYY01000057.1:0-6711 GCF_016082235.1 Spiroplasma sp. hyd1 | reverse complement strand
GTAGAAGAATGACTGTCGTGTCATTTTCTTTGTTTTTATTTAGTTGTTTTTATTGTACCATAAAGGGGATTAAATAATTTAATTTCAACTCCTTTTTTTGTAAACAAATAAAAAGGGAAATAACAGACCGCTATTTCCACAAACATTATAATAATTGTTTAACACATTCTAAGGTAAATAAAATATGTTAAAATTGTTTATGGAAACACAGTTCTTGTCAAAATTGCTTGTGTTTCCGTTTTTAATTGTCAATAGCAATTTACTTGCTAACAAATTTATTATATAGCAAATTAGAAAAATATACAAATTCTAAGTAGCAAAATAGGTATAAATTAGCAAAATTAATGGTATTAATCATTAAAAACATTTCCATAAATTAAATATTAATAATTTGTCCCATAATAATATGCATTTGTCCCAAAATTTGTTAAAAAATAAAGACACCTTAGTAAAATAAGGTGTCTTTATTTAAACCTAAATTAATTAAAGGTGATGTATTTTAAAATACATCGTGCTTAATATAACATAATTTAATTAATTTTTATTTCATTTAATGTAATTTTTTTGTTTAATTATATTAATTAAGTCAATAAATAAAATTGGTATTCAAGGTAATAAAATAAATATAGGACTTGCTAAGCAAGCAATACCAACATAATATAAACTTATATTTTTTGATATTGTTTCAAATAAGAAAAATATTACACTTATGAGTTCAAAAAAGAGAATAGCAACAAATAATTTTATTAATATTTTATCTAAAATAACACTAGCATTTTTTTTCATTACATTTATTCCTTTCTAATAACATAATTGTTATTTATTTAATTGTTGAATTAAGTCATCTAAACAAGTGGGGTCAACTTGTATTTTTTTATTAGACTTCTTGCATTACTTGTTAAAAAATTGCAAATATTTGTAAAAAAGATACTAATAGAAAAATATAATTTTAATTAATTATGTTTTTTATTTAAAAATTTAATATTTTTCCACAACGAAAAATTAATTTATTATTTAAATTATTTAATTTTAAATAAATATTTTATGTTAAATATAATAATTGTAAATTATAAATTGAGGCAATTAAATTAAATCTTAAACCAAATCTTTTTCTTCGATTACGATATTTTTCTGTAATAATTTTAAATTTTTTAAGAATAGCAAAAATATTTTCAATAATAATTCTCATTTTTGAAACTAGTCTATTATATTGCTTTTGTTCTTTGTTTAAAGGGTTTTTCTTTGTTTTCTTTGTAGGTATTAGAACATTATTGTGATTTTTTTGTATTCCTTGATAACCACTATCAACTATTAATTTGGTATTTTTTAAAATTGGGATTTTTGATTCTTTAAATAAAGCATAATCATGTTTTTTTCCGAGCGAAAAACTTGTTGCAATAATTTTTTTGGTTTCTTGTTCGATAATTACTTGTGTTTTGATCGTGTGTTTTTTCTTTTTACCAGAATAAGATTGTTTTTGTCTTTTTTTGGGCGTTGGATTGGAGTTTCGGTAGCATCAATAATAATAGTTTTATCATTAAAATAATCATTTATTAGTGCTTTTTTACCAGCAAGTTGTTGAAAATCAGAGTTTTTAATTAAAATATCTTCAATTCACTTAATATTACGATAACAATTAGCCTCACTAATATCAAAACTTTTACCAAGATGAAAATAAGTCTGATATTCTCGTCAATATAATAAAGTCATCAATAATCTATTTTCTAATGATAATTTATTAGTTTTACCACCTTTTTTAAATTTTTCTATTTCAGCAACTTTTAAAATATCTAACATTTTATTAAAAGTGGATTTTTTTATTCCTGTTAATCTTAACCATTCTCTATCATTAAGAGTATTAAATTTATTATTGTTCATATTTTTATGTCCTCATAAATTATATTTTATAATAATATTTTAATAAAAAAGGGTATCGCAAGAAGTCTATTGTTATCTGAAAAGATAATTTAACACCGAACTTTTGAGACACAGACCAAGGACAATATTTTTATAGTTGAGCAAATTTAAACGGTTATAATGAGAGCATTAAAAAACTTAATGCAACAGAACTAAACAAAATAATTAACGAAAGTAAAAACTGACAGCAACTAGCTAGTGATAGTCAATTTGCAACTGCTCTTGCTGATTGGTTTAAAACCAATGGTAAATTGTTATTAAAAGCACCGTTGACAAAAGAGCAAGTGATAGAGCAATTAAAGAAACAAATTCCAAGTGATATCAAAATTCCTGCAGTAAATACTAGCAATTATGATATAAACAAAGTTTCGTTTGTTTTAAACCAAAGTGAGTTTAAAACAAATAACAAAGTAAACATTACTGTTAAATACAATAATGCGACTTCAGAGCAATTTACTTTGCAAATCAAAGACAGCAATATACCTAATAAATTATCTAACATTGCGATTGCTGGTGTTGCCTTTGTTGTCCTTGGTAGTTGTTATTTGTATCAGTATTTAAATAAGAAGAAAAAAGCAAATAAAAAATAACTATGTTAGAATTTAAAAAAAGGAGAATAACAAAATGTATAAAAATATAAATAAATTATCAACAGTTTTTAAAAATAATCATACTTATTTAATTGGTACTTTTACATTGTTTTCATTATTTGGAATAGTGCTAATTTTATTAGGAGCAATTACAAAAAATATTAATTGAATGTGAGGCGGAGTTAGTGTTATCGTTATTGGTATAGCATTTGCTTTAACTTTAATTTCATTAGGTATCTTTGCAATTACAGCTGCAATTAAAAAAAGAAAACTAACAAAAGAAAAACAATAAAGAACTATGATACAATAGAATAAATTAAATAAACAAAGAAAAAGAATGGTCTGATACACCACTCTTATACACTTGCAAAATGTCAGTAAAACATTTAGCAGGTTTTAATTTAACTGAACCTTAGGGTTCTTAGTTAGATTATAACATTTATATAATTTTGTGTATAGGTAGAGTGATAAAAAGTTCATTCTACCTATTTTTTTTAATAACAAAAAAATGACCCTGATATCATCGTTGAAAAACCCAAAAGAATATGATTATATACATTTTGGAAAATATCAACGCTGATATAGGTTTAAAAAACGGTTAAAACCGCAGAAAGNAAACATAAATTATGGAAAATTTAATTAACCACGCAGAACAACTCAATTATCACTTTGTTGAGATAAATGGGTTGAACTATAAAGTTATTAATCAACTTGACAAGAATAAACATATTTCTAATTTTTACTTACCAAAAAAATATGTTCGCCAACACCCTACCTGCAAAGACAGTTATAAAGTCAAAATTTATGACAAATTTATTTGTGTACCAAAAATAATGTGTTTTATTGATAAAACTGGTAAATACTTTTTAGTTGGACTTGATATGTATTTTACTTACTGAATTTATAACACGCGAGATAATAATAAATATCGCTTGGCGGGTTATCAAGCGATTAAAGACACTGCAATTAAAGAATTGCATTATTTAACTGTGTCTGCTAGAAGATACGAAAAAGAACAAGCAACAAACCCATTTTTAAGTGGGCTAACATACCAACAAGCACGCGAACAAATTTGCGCTGAAAGCGACAAATTAAAAGCAGAATACCAAACTTATGTAAAAACTAAGTATTCTGCTAATAAAAATATTAAAAATGAAACAAGAGAAAATAATTCTCTTGTTGATGATTATAACACAGAATATAATTTACTTTATGAAGAAAAACGAAAAAAACAAAAAGAAGAAAAGGTTGACCTCACCCAGTTATTAGCGGAATTAGACAACTTAGACTAACTNCCCTACCGAGTTTATCTTTATAGCAACAAAGCATAAGAACTTGCATAAAACCAGAGTTNTAGCAAGACAAAGAATACGACACCAAGATATGGTCTTCATCATATCATTTTTGCTGTTTNNNAAANCACNNNTTTTTNNTNNCNNTTTNCTTCCAATANANNACCAAAATAAATATCATTACTATACCAAAACAACATATTTAATAAATTCTATATATTTTTTAAGTAAATTTAGTAGTAATTTTATTAAAAAATTCATAAATATAGTTTTTTACAGTATAATTATATTATAATAAATAGAAACTACATTTTTATAATAATTATCCCATTAATCGCAGCGTTTTTGCAAGCAAAGAATAGTTGACCCCGCTCTCCCTACGAGAGAGCGGGGTCAACTATTAACACTGCTCGTGTGGGTTTTATATTCACTTTTTTCTTTTAAGGGCATGGGCAAAAAGAAAAAAGTGAACNCAAAAAAGAAAAAACCCCACCCTGTTGGTAAGACAAAGGTGGTTGGTAAGGAGTTGATGGTATGACAGAGCAAATTAAAATTATGGATATGATTAATAAATGAGGATACTTAAATTTAGAACAAATCGCTTTGTTATTAAATAAAAATATTTATACAATTCAAACGCATTTAACAAGATTGATAAAAAAGAAATTAATTTCTGCTAATAAATTAACGCGGAAAAACATTTATGTTTTATCTAGTAGTGGTAATTATTATCTTGGTCGTAAGGCACATCAAATTAAAATTAATTTTAATGAACTCCCCCACCAAGATATGCTGATCAAATGACTTGTTGTACAAACCGATATTGTACATTATCAAACAGAGCGGGAGTTAAAAATGGAAAACGGCAATCTTAAAGGATACCCTGACCTACTAATTGAAACAACAGATAATAAAAATATCTTAATAGAATGTGAACGCACTCGCAAAGCAAAAACACGATATAAAGCGATTTTTGACAGTGTGGTTTCGTATCTAAAACAAGATTATGAATGTTGATGAATTGTTCCAAACCAAGCAATGGCAAAATTTATCAACGAACGCATTAAAGAAGATAACTGGCGAATTGAACAGCACAAAGTCATATTATTTAATTACATTGTTTAAATACATAAAATATTTATGTATCGGTGTGTATTGTTATTTATTAATGTGTATTAATATGTATCGGTGTGTATTGTTATTTATTAATGTGTATTAATATGTATCGGTGTGTATTAATTTATGATAAAATATAAAAAAGGAGATGGCAAAAATGAAAAAAATTACTTTTTGTAATAGCAAAGGTGGTGTTGGAAAAACAACATTAACCGTTAATGTTGCTCAAATATTATCTCAGGTTGGAAAAAAGGTATTGTTATTTGATTTTGACCCACAAGCAAATTTAACAAATACTTTGTTAGAAAATCCGATTGATACAAATGATATATCTAAATGAATTTTGGGTGCAGATAAAGATGACTTAATTTCAACGATTGTAGAAACTAGAATATCAAATATTTTTTTAGTACCTTCATATTCAAAAATGGTTTTAGAAACAAATAATATAGTTTTAAATCAACCAAATTCTGAATTTAGATTTAAAATGAATTTAGAAGAAATTGAAAATTTATTAATTAATAAATTTGATTATATATTTTTTGATACATATCCATCTATGAATACAATTTTATTAAATGTTTTATTAGCATCAGATGAAATAATTGTTCCGATTGAACCACATTCATATAGTTTTGAAGGTATTACAACTATGTTTAAACCTTATTTAGAAACAATAAATAATTCTAAAAAAATGGGAATGAATATAAAAAATAATATCAATTATTATGTTTTGAATAAAATTCAAAAAAACAAACTACATCAAAGTGTTTTTGAACTTATTTCTCAAAATGAAATAGGTAAGAAATTGTTAGATACACATATCCCTTTATCTGCTACTAAGCAAAAAGAAACAATGGTACTTAAATTCGCTGCAATAACTGAAAAAAACCCAATTTATAAATTAGTTATGGAATTAACTGATAAAGGAGTGATTTAATTATGAATAATAAATTACTTGCATCACTAAAAAATAAAATTGATAATACTGCTAGTCAAATACCAAAAGAAGAAAGTTTTAATGAAATAAAAGAAGAAATAATTTATTCTAAGATTAAAGATAAAAAAAAGATTGTTAGAAAAAATATTTCAATAACTTTAAAACAACAAAATATGATAGATGAAATGTCAGAAAACAATTATGAAATAAATTTATCGTCTATTGCTAGGCGTGAAATTGAAAAAATATATAATGAATATAAATTGAAAAAATAGTTAATGAATATAATATATGTCAGTTTCTGCTTTTTTAGAACAAATTATCGACAAATTATAAACTTATTTTATTTTTTAATGATATTATTTTAAATATGTAAAATAACAAAAAATATTAAAGGAGTAACAAATAACAATTATGAAAAAATTACTAAGTATTTTAGGAGCTGTTAGTTTAACTGCAACCGGAGCAAGCAGTGTCGTTGCTTGTGGTGGTGGGAAAGCAAAATCATTTAATAAATTAAATCCAGCAAAAGAAACAAAACCAGTTTCATCTCCAGTATCACCACTGGTACAATCAAAACAAAAAGTAGATATAAGTTTACTATCAAAAATAGATTCACCAGAAAAAATTATTGCGAAAGATATTAAAAAGGTTAGTAAAGATGAATATTTACCACTAATTAAAAATAAAATTTATGAAGCCATTAATAATTTTAATAAATCATTGATATGGAAAAATGATTTAACTATAGAATGAAATTTCATAGGTTGATTTGAGGGCGGACATTTAGATTTATCAACTCCCAAAACAGGAACTTTATGAATTACAGGAATTAATAATGCCACTGGTTTTACAA
>NZ_JXYY01000003.1:0-45470 GCF_016082235.1 Spiroplasma sp. hyd1 | reverse complement strand
TGGCCATAATAATTCCTCCTGGTACATATAGATGCACTATTTTTCTTAATTTGTCAAGGTTTACTTTTTTTTATGATATGCACGATCCAACCTACCTACTTTATCAATTTCAATTAAATTATTAATAACTAACAAATTATTTTTATAATATCGACTAAAAATATTAGTTAAAGAGCCTTTAATGTGAATTACATCATTAACTTCAAATTTCTTTAACTGAGTTATATTTTTTGAAATAGTTTCTTTAATTCAGCCATAACTGGAACCTCAACGAATTTGCATACTCATCACATCAACTTCAACACCATTAATTTTTTCTTTTAATAAATCTTTTTTATAAACTGCAACAATGCCATCAAATACTGATAGCAACATCTTATTATCAATTTTTCTTTGTGCCATAATCAATTACCTCCCAATTGTATTTTTCACATTTATATCCAAATTCTTTTTCCCTAAAATGTGCCTCTAAAATTGCTTTTGCATGAATTGAATGCTCATTTTTAGTAGTTCGTTCTTTAAGTTCTTTTTTAATCATTTCCTTGTTTTTATCAGCTGGGTAATGTAATCGCATTTTATTTTGCAATTCATATCTTAAAATTCCAATTAACTCACGGGTTGCTCGCACCTCACGCATTTTTTCAGGACCCATGTGCAAATTCTCAACTACTACCACATTTAAAGATAAATCATGATGTTTATTTTTAAAATCATTGATAATAGTTAAAATTTCATTTGCTGAATCCGTTGGATTACTGCACTTTACTTGGACATATTTATAGTGGGGAAATCGTGTTCCAATTGTCTTAATAAAAATACCAGTAATTCCAATTCCAGCTGGATCTATCCCAACTGAGAAACTAGGAAAATAACTTTGTTGTTTCATAAAAACCTCCATATCAATATTCGTGACTTTTATGTGTACCTTTCTGTGATTTCTTTTGTATATTTTATGTGAACAAGAATATCAGAATATTTTGCCAAAGCAAAAATAACAATTTACGCAAAAATAATCTATTGTGTTATAATTTACACATAGACATATGTTTCTATTAAATTTCCTCTCCTATCCTTAATCTCATAAAATATTGTCGTCATTATCAAAAACAATGGTTGGAGGATCATTATTACTGTCAGGGTTATCATTAATTTTATATTCTGCACCACGGTAGGTTACAGGTTGGTTTGCTAATTGTTTTTCTTGTATTTCAGCAAGTTTTTTTATTCTTTCATTATTTTCGATACGCTTATTAATTCATTCTTGATTGTTATTTCATATTTTTGTTAATTGATTATTAGCCTCAATTTGTGTTTTATGATCATATTGTTCTAATTCAATTAAATCAACAAAAATATTAAATCCTTTTTTCTTAATACTTGGAATTCCATGTGCAGCTTCTCTATTTGTTCGAGTATAATAGACTTCTTGCATTACTTATTAAAAAATTGCAAATATTTGTAAAAAAGATACTAATAGAAAAATATAATTTTAATTAATTATGTTTTTTATTTAAAAATTTAATATTTTTCCACAACGAAAAATTAATTTATTATTTAAATTATTTAATTTTAAATAAATATTTTATGTTAAATATAATAATTGTAAATTATAAATTGAGGCAATTAAATTAAATCTTAAACCAAATCTTTTTCTTCGATTACGATATTTTTCTGTAATAATTTTAAATTTTTTAAGAATAGCAAAAATATTTTCAATAATAATTCTCATTTTTGAAACTAGTCTATTATATTGCTTTTGTTCTTTGTTTAAAGGGTTTTTCTTTGTTTTCTTTGTAGGTATTAGAACATTATTGTGATTTTTTTGTATTCCTTGATAACCACTATCAACTATTAATTTGGTATTTTTTAAAATTGGGATTTTTGATTCTTTAAATAAAGCATAATCATGTTTTTTTCCGAGCGAAAAACTTGTTGCAATAATTTTTTTGGTTTCTTGTTCGATAATTACTTGTGTTTTGATCGTGTGTTTTTTCTTTTTACCAGAATAAGATTGTTTTTGTCTTTTTTTGGGCGTTGGATTGGAGTTTCGGTAGCATCAATAATAATAGTTTTATCATTAAAATAATCATTTATTAGTGCTTTTTTACCAGCAAGTTGTTGAAAATCAGAGTTTTTAATTAAAATATCTTCAATTCACTTAATATTACGATAACAATTAGCCTCACTAATATCAAAACTTTTACCAAGATGAAAATAAGTCTGATATTCTCGTCAATATAATAAAGTCATCAATAATCTATTTTCTAATGATAATTTATTAGTTTTACCACCTTTTTTAAATTTTTCTATTTCAGCAACTTTTAAAATATCTAACATTTTATTAAAAGTGGATTTTTTTATTCCTGTTAATCTTAACCATTCTCTATCATTAAGAGTATTAAATTTATTATTGTTCATATTTTTATGTCCTCATAAATTATATTTTATAATAATATTTTAATAAAAAAGGGTATCGCAAGAAGTCTAATAAATAAATTGTGGAACAATTCCAACTATTAAAAAATCATCTTTAAATTTATCCTTATGAACAAAAGAACCAGGAACAATAATTCAACGCTCAGGAGTTTTAACAATGTAACTAATTATTTTTTGGCCACAATTATTATATTTTTGCATAGAACTTTTATGAATTCGATAATTAGATATATTTTTATTTTTATCTTTTTGCTTGTAAGGTTTATAAATTTCTTTAGTTTCAGAATTAGTGCTAAACTCTTTTATAAAATCAAAGTCTTTAGCAAAATTCCTACTTCGATCATGGCAACCAGATTCACAAATTTTTATGTTTTCCATTGTAGCTAACCCCTTTCTAATTAAAAATAATTAATTTTTCAACAGTTATGTTGCACTTTTTTTAAATTTAATATGTGGAATACCTGCTGCTCACTTAACAGCATATTGATGTATTTTTTTAATTTCTTTTAGTCGTTTTATTTTTTTTCATAGTTTCTTCATAATTTTTTCCTAGCTTTTTTATTTTAGTAAATTTATAATTCAATAATTGTTTGTAATTTATTTTTTTCTCCTTTTAATTTAATTGATATAAAGTCTTTAACTACTTCAGGTTCAATTCAATGTCCTGTAGAATTAAAATAATCTTCAGTAATTCATGCAATTCAATCTCAATCGTCATTGCCTATAACATATAGGAATAAATATTTCTCTGAGTTAGGTAATTTTTTAACTATATATCCATTTTTATATTTATAATTAAATTCTTTTATTGTCATTATTTTATATTCTCATTTTGAATTTCTTTATTTCAAGGTAATTCACTAATTTTACCTTTTGCATTAATACAATGTTGACAAGTTAAAAGTTCTTGTTTTCCTACTATTTGTGCATTGATAAAATTATTAAAATGTTCCATCATTGATTTACCTTTTTCATAATCATCTAAACTTAATTTTTTACATAATTCAATAAATTCATCACAAACATCTTTATATGTTTTATTGCTTAAACTTTCTTGTAAATATATTTGTTGCTCTTGGCTTATTTGTATAACTGTTTTTGCCATTATTAGTATCCTCCCTTACAAAATAAACATAAATCGCTATCAATCGTATTTACTGGACATTGACATTTTTTACAATATTTTGCCATTATCAATTGCCTCTTTTAATTCTTCATAAACCATTTTTAATGTCTCATGTGCCATTTTGTTAGGTCATTTTTTAAAATCATCACCACATATTTGTTTTACTTGTTCTATTTGTTTAATAATACTGTTATTTTTTTCCATATCACATTTCTCCTTCTTAAACGTAAAAAACCGCTTTTACGCGGTATTATGCTAAATTCTTAAATGTGTATGGTACCTTACAAAAATTAATTTATCATACTAAAAAAGCACCCCCACTACCTGATAGCATAACATTTTGGTGTTCTTTTTTTAAAGTCATATAAAATTTTTTTAACTTTGAATTAATTTTAAAAGCAGGTTGTTGCAGCATATTATAGTAGGTATTAGTATTTTTCTTTGTTTTATAATAGTTATAATTATAATCAAACTCTTGATAAACATCTTTTGTAATTGATGAAATTTTTGAATCAATAACTTTAAGATTAGGAATTTCATATTTTTTAATTTGTTTAGATGTTAAATATGTAATTTTATTACCACAGCCAGAAATAATTGCTGGTCTTTCTAAGTAAAAAAATAAAGCATCTGAACTAAGACTTTTAATTAACTTTTTAACTTTTTTTGAATAATAATTAATCTTAAAAAAATTACAAATTAGTTTAATAACAGCAACAGCATTACTAGCCGAATAACCTAAACCGGAACCAATTGTTGTGTTTTTAATTAAATTAATATGTAACGAAATTGTTTTAAATTTAGGAAATACTATCAAGAACTTATGATAAGCATCTAAAACAGTATTATTATTTCAATCAAGTTCTTTTTTATTACAAGTAAAAATTGTTTGTACGCCTTGATAAGGCAAAACCTCAAGCATATCATATTCTAATTTATAAGGAAAAATAATACTTTGAATTCGATGCATTTTTTTTCATCGATTTCTACGAAAAACTTTTAATGTTAAATTAAATTTACCATATGATTTAATTTGCATTATTGACCTTCTTTCTCATTTTGTTTAACTTCATTATATAATAAATAAAAATCATTTAAGGTTAATCTTTCTGATCGTAAAGTTAAAGAATAATTTAATTTTAATAAAATATTTTGTGCCAATGTTTTATCATGCAAAATAGTTGCTAAATTATTTAAGATTGTTTTTCGCTTTGTCGCAAACATTGCTCGAATAAATACAATAAAATCTTCTTCATTTTTTAAATCAGGATATTTTCGATTTAGTTTAAATTTTAGAACAACACTATCGACTTTAGGAACAGGAACAAAATTATTGCGTCCAACTAAACAAACTTTTTCAATATCACTATAAAGTTGACAAACAATCGAAAGATTATTATACGCCTTTGAATTTGGTTGAGCCATAATTCGATCACCAACTTCTTTTTGCATCATTAAAACAACTTCTTTTACTTTTGGATTCTTTATTTTTAATAATTTAAAAATAATTGGAGAAGTAATATAATAAGGAATATTTGAAATAATATTAATTGGATTATTATCTGGAAATTCAGTTGCAAACAATGTTTCTAAATCAAGTGTTAAAATATCTGCTTCAATAATTTTAAAATTTTGATTTTGAAATTTTACTGTTAAATATTTTACTAAATCAGGATCAATTTCAACACAAACAAATTTATTTGCTTTTAATAAAATTTCATTGGTTAAAGCTCCCATCCCCGGACCAATTTCTAAAATATTGGTTTTTGGAAATTCAAATACACTATTAACAATTTTATTGATAAAATAAGAATTTGTTAAAAAATTTTGGCCTTTACTTTTTTTGGCAATAATTCCTTCTGCCCACATTTCCTGATTTTGTTTTTTCATATTATTATTTCTCCTCTAAAGTTTTAATTAAATCATCTTTTGTTATATTCATATAGTTTAAATATTTAAATGTTGTTTTATTATTTATGAGAGATAAATTATAATAATTAATAATTTTTTGACGTTTTAATTTTTAATCAACAAGATTAATATAATCACTTCATAATAAACTATCACCAGTCTTGTTACTAAAGGTAATAAGATTGCTAATACTATTTTTAATTGCGGAGATAGAAGCTTCTGCAACCCCCACCTTTTTTCCTCTAATTGCATCAACTTTATCAATAAAAGTATGAATACAATTATTGTCTAAATAATCACTAATGATTTGTCGCAATTTTTGACCAGAATGATCAGGGTCGGTAAAAATTATTATTTTATTATGTAAACTAATTTTTTTAATTAATGCTAACTTTTCTGTTGTAATTCCACTCCCCCCAGTTTCAATTATTTTAAGATCAGGAAAAATGCTTTTCAATTTTGCCGCATCTGTTTTGCCTTCTACAATAATGAATGTTCCCACTGTCGCCTTTTCCCCCATAAAAATCTTTTTGGTTTAATTTATCATAATTTTATAGTATAATTATACTAGACTGTTATATTAAAATAATGATAAATTTTAAATATAGGAGTAGGAGGCAAAAAGAAATATGGCTAATTATAAATTTGGAAAAGATTACTCATTTTTAGCTCTAGACCTAGGTACAGCTAATACAGTAGCATATGTTTCAGGACAAGGGATTGTTTATAACGAACCTTCAATGATGGCATATGACACCTTAAGTAACTCATTAATTACCTTAGGGAACGAAGCATACAAAATGGTTGGAAAAACACATGAACATATTAGAATGGTAACACCTTTAGTTGATGGCGTTATTTCAGATATGGATGCTGCCCAAGATTTATTAAAACACATTTTTAGTAGATTAAAATTATCAGGAATTTGAAAAAATTCACTAGTAATATTAGCATGCCCAAGTGGAGTTACAGAATTAGAACGTGGTGCTTTAAAAGCAATCGCAAAAGATATGGGAGCAAGTTACGTTTTAGTTGAAGAAGAAGTTAAACTAGCAGCATTAGGAGCTGGTTTAAACATCGGATTAGCACAAGGAAACTTGGTAATCGATATTGGTGGAGGAACAACTGATATAGCAATTATTTCAGCAGGTGATATTGTAATTTCAAAATCAGTTAAAGTTGCTGGAAAACACTTAGATCAAGAAATTCAGAAATACATTCGTGCCGAGTATAATGTTTTAATTGGAATTAGAACTGCCGAACAAATTAAAAAAGAAATTGGAGCATTAGTTAAAATAATTAATGAAAAACCAGTTCGTGCCTTTGGGCGTGATATTATTACTGGATTACCACGTGAAGTAATGATTAAACCTGAAGAAATTAAAAACGTTTTATTAGCACCATTTTCAAGAATTACAGACTTATTAGTTGAAGTATTAGAACAAACACCACCTGAATTAGCAGGAGATGTTATTAGAAATGGAATTACAATTTGTGGAGGCGGAGCTTTAATTCGTGGAATTGTTAAATATTTTGAATCAATTTTCCAATTAAAAGTAAAAGCTGCAAATGATCCGTTAATGTGTGTAATTGATGGCGCTAAAACATATGAAAAAAACTTAGGTGCTGTAATTGAAAGAATCCAATTGTTAGAAGCAAATGAATACAAAATTGCATAAAAATTAAAAGTATATTAAGATTATACTTTTTTTTCTAACAAGAGCATAAAATAAAACAAAACACCAAAAAAAAAAAAAAATTAAATTGTTGTTTTTAATTGCAAATTGCTCTTAATTTTATATATAATAAAATTACTTGATATTGAATTTTTTATTACTATTAAGGGGTTTAATATTTAAGAAAATTATTATGTTATTTATTATTGCTATGTTTTTAACTAAGCAATAAACGGAAGGAGACATTTTAAAGATGGCAATATCAGACGTATTGAAAAATACATTCAACATCTCACCAAAGCCACCTCGTAAATTTATCGCTATAGATTTGGGGACAACTAATTCGATCGCTTATGTTGCAGGGAGAGGTATTATTTTCAACGAAGCATCAGTAATGGCATATGAAATTGGAACTAATAAACTAATTGCATTAGGAGATGATGCTAAAAAGTTAATTGGGAAAACTCATGATAAAATTGAAATTTATACACCATTACGTAATGGAGCAGTTACAGACTTAGCTATTGCTGAAGAATTTATTCAGCAAATAGGAAAAAAAGCAAAGGTGGCTGACTTATGAAAGAATGCTATTGTTTTAATTGCATGTCCAAAAAATGTTACAGACTTAGAAAAACGAGCAATAATCCAAATGTGTAAAAATATTGGTGCAGATTTTGTTAAAATTGAAGAAGATTCATTAATGGCTGCTCTAGGAGCCGGAGAAAACATTTTTGCACCAAAAGGAACTTTTGTTTTAGACATTGGTGGTGGAAAAACAAGTTGCGCTATTATTTCAGCTGGTGGAATTGTTAAAAGCAAATCAATTAAAACAGCCGGAAATTATATTGATGAAGAAATTTTAAAATACATCCGCGCTAAACATACAATTTCAATTGGAGTTGTGACAGCAGAACAAATTAAAAAACAAATTGGATCATTATATAAAACAAAAGAAAACAAAAAAATGATTATTTTTGGAAGAGACGTTGTAACAGGAATGCCAAAAGAAGCGGAAATTTTAGATTCAGAAATTAGAAAGTTATTAATAAGTGTTTTTTCATCAATTACACAATTAATAACTGAAGTGTTAGAACAAACACCCGCTGAATTAGCTGGTGATGCTGTAGCTAACGGTATTTTAGTTACTGGTGGCTGTGGACAAATCGCAGGAATTAAAGAATTTTTATCAGATTATTTCCAAATTCCAGTTCGTATTGCTAAAAATGCCGAAACATCTGTTATTGATGGTTGCATTGCATATGAGAAAAAAATTAGAGATGGATTAATTGAAGAAAACAAAAAAAATAGATAAACAAATGTTTATCTATTTTTATGACAATAATTTTTATAAAAATGATAAAATAACAATATATAAGGTGTGAAGTAAGAATAGACTTCTTGCATTACTTGTTAAAAAATTGCAAATATTTGTAAAAAAGATACTAATAGAAAAATATAATTTTAATTAATTATGTTTTTTATTTAAAAATTTAATATTTTTCCACAACGAAAAATTAATTTATTATTTAAATTATTTAATTTTAAATAAATATTTTATGTTAAATATAATAATTGTAAATTATAAATTGAGGCAATTAAATTAAATCTTAAACCAAATCTTTTTCTTCGATTACGATATTTTTCTGTAATAATTTTAAATTTTTTAAGAATAGCAAAAATATTTTCAATAATAATTCTCATTTTTGAAACTAGTCTATTATATTGCTTTTGTTCTTTGTTTAAAGGGTTTTTCTTTGTTTTCTTTGTAGGTATTAGAACATTATTGTGATTTTTTTGTATTCCTTGATAACCACTATCAACTATTAATTTGGTATTTTTTAAATTTGGGATTTTTGATTCTTTAAATAAAGCATAATCATGTTTTTTTCCGAGCGAAAAACTTGTTGCAATAATTTTTTTGGTTTCTTGTTCGATAATTACTTGTGTTTTGATCGTGTGTTTTTTCTTTTTACCAGAATAAGATTGTTTTTGTCTTTTTTTGGACGTTGGATTGGAGTTTCGGTAGCATCAATAATAATAGTTTTATCATTAAAATAATCATTTATTAGTGCTTTTTTACCAGCAAGTTGTTGAAAATCAGAGTTTTTAATTAAAATATCTTCAATTCACTTAATATTACGATAACAATTAGCCTCACTAATATCAAAACTTTTACCAAGATGAAAATAAGTCTGATATTCTCGTCAATATAATAAAGTCATCAATAATCTATTTTCTAATGATAATTTATTAGTTTTACCACCTTTTTTAAATTTTTCTATTTCAGCAACTTTTAAAATATCTAACATTTTATTAAAAGTGGATTTTTTTATTCCTGTTAATCTTAACCATTCTCTATCATTAAGAGTATTAAATTTATTATTGTTCATATTTTTATGTCCTCATAAATTATATTTTATAATAATATTTTAATAAAAAAGGGTATCGCAAGAAGTCTAATTTAAAACAAAATAATTTTAAGTTTTATGTTAATGATAAATTAACTGATAATTTTAATGATTTAGATTTATTGTTTAAACTTTTAGATTATTTTTATTCTAATATTTTAAGAACTTTATTTGATGTTTCTAATTATAAAGAATATTTAATTTTTACTAGTTTAACTGGGAATTTAGGTTTTTCGTTTTTTGTAAAAAATGGTTTTTTATTATATCCTAAATCAATGCTTTTTAATTTTTGAGTTTCTAATGGTACTGACCCACAATATCAAGTAAAATTGGCAAATGCTTTTAAAATAAATTCAAATGATAATTATTATTCTTATTTATCAAATTGAGATTATTTAACTGATGTATTGCCTGGTAATGGTAATGGTGGTTATGAAAGTAAGGTTAAAATGCTTGATATGACAACAGACACTAATAAATATCGTGGTTTTAATATAATTACTTTTCAAAGTAAAAATTTGCCTAGTAAATCTACTTTAAATCTTTTTGGGTTTAATTTTAGCATTTATAATGCTAGTGATTGAAATAATGAGATTAATGGTGGTGATATTTGAAATTTACCTTATAGTTCTTGTACTTGATATAATGTATTTTGTCATATAAAAAATGGTTTTATTTGAGCATTTAATAATTTGCCCGGCATTAAAGAGGTTGGAAAATATGCTAATGCATTAGTAAATACAATGCAAAATGTTAATTTGCTTTGAGATAATATTAGTAATTTTTTTGCTTTTGATATTGCTTTTAAATTATTGCTTGGGGCAATTATTACTCTTGCGATGTTCAATGATATTTTGCGATTTTTATAAAAACAAAATGATACATATATATATATACATAGACCAAGAAAAAACAGGCAGCGAACAACACACGGTGCAAAAAATTTATTTTTACCCGTGTGTTGTTTGCGGGGGAGCGTTCGCGTAGCGACGCGGGGGCGTAGCCCCTTTCCTTGATGATTAAGAAATGAGGCAACATAAAAATGAAAAAAATGTTAACATTTATTATTCCTGCTATTTTAACAGGGGCTTCTATAAGTACAGGAGCAAGTAGTATTAATCATATCAATCATGCAAAAAGTATTAATAATAAAATTGATAAAATTACAGAAGATTATTCATTAGAAGAAATGACTAAGAATTTTAGAATATTATCTAAGTGAACTGATTCAATTGGAATTGGAGTTGAAAGAGAAACAAATGAAGTATTTCTAGTTAAAGGGAATGATAATTTTGTTGCTTTAAACGTCAAAGTGACACCAGGGTGGTGGTTAAACAACAATTAGTATTTTCCTTTGACCAAACTAATTACATCATTAATTTGGGATCAAGTTTCGTTTTGGTTAATACATCAGGTGCGGTTAAAACCCTTAATGTGCCGTTTTCTGGTGTTTGAGATTTTATGGCAATTAATTCAAATTTAATGTTATATGTAGAAATTACTAATATTGGATTTAGTTCTGGTAATATGTACGAAATTGACGCACAAGGTAACTATAAATTTATTGGCTCTAATGTAGTAACTTTTTCAAAAGTTACAAATAATAGCTATATATATTCAGCAATTTTCTCAGATGGAAAAACATACAAAACTTATTTTGTTGATAAAGAAGCAGGGAAAGTTACTAGTTTTAATGGAATGGCAGATAACTTAGTAATGATTAATGATAATTGAGGAATTTCTCATGATAATTTTAAAAAAATCAGTATCTTTAAACCTTCAACTGGATTTACTAGTTTAGGGTTTTCATCTTCAACTTATGGTAAATTCAATGATTCAAAAGGAAACATTGCAATCAATGGTAAAGGAAGTTTTATTGATGAAGATGGAAACTTGACAGCGACAGCAGATACTGGTGAAGAAAGATATTGGAATGGAAATGTAGCTTTTGGAATGTCAGGAGATACTTGCTGATTTTTAGCAGATAACGGTACTATTAGAATAATTCCTAATATGTTAACAAATAACTATGCTATGGTTAACGATAACATTATCATTATTGGTGCACAATCAATGGATATAAGTTATATTCTTAATGCCCGCGGTTATTTAACACCAGTTCCGCTAAAAGCGTTAGCAATGGATCGTTTTACACCAACTTCGGCTTTTTTAATTGATGAGCGTACTAGTAAAAATTATATTTTAACTTTAAAATAAATAAGAATAAAGTTTTAGTTTAAAATAATATCTTTAAAGAGGAAAGAATCTTTCAAAGATATTATTTTTATTTAATTACAATAAATTTATAAAAAAGTTAAATTCAGTTAATATGAATTTATTTTTTTATTTGGAAAGTAAAACTATTTCCTTTCTTTTCTCTTAAAAATATGTTAAAAATAAATTAGCAATGATATATTACATTGTTGGGGTCTTAAAAATCATAAATATAATATAAAAGGGAATATTCAATTGCCAAATAGAAATTAAAAATATAATAGGAGGAAACACACGATGAGAAAATTGCTCAGTTTTCTAACAGTATCAACGTTAATAACCACTTCAGGTACTTCTCTTGTCGCTTGTGCAAAAAAATACACTTTTGATAGTGATATTTGGGTTATTACTGATGCTGGAACAATTACTGATGCATCATTTAATGAATCAGCATGAGATGGAGCAAGTAAATACGTTGTTTTACAAAAAGATCCAAAAATTACCACTGCAGAGTGGAAAAAAAATAATTGACGAGCTAGTTATTTTGAACCAGCAAGTCAAACCCCTTCTGATTTTAAAACAGCTTATGTAACGGCAAATATTGCTGGAGCTAAAACGATCATTTTACCAGGGTTTGCTCACGGTAATACAATTGGCTGAGCAGCAGAAGTGGCACAAAATATTATTTATATTGATGGAAGTAGCCAAAATATTCACTTGGGAATGGATACAACAAGACCATTAGCAAAAAATATTATTGGAATAACTTATGAAGCTGAATCTTCTGGTTTCTTTGCTGGCATTGCAGCAGCTTTATGATTGAATGCTAATCAAGAGAGATATCCTGATGGTTTAAAAATTGCGACCTATGGTGGAATGGATAACCCTGATGCTGTTTCAAACTATATGTGAGGTTTTATTGTTGCAGCTGATATCTTCAATACAATTATTAATGATAGTAGTTTCCCAGAACTATATCAAATTAAAAATGATATTTTGAAACAAGTACAAAAAATGAATCCAAAGGTTACATCATTACAACCAATTGGAAAAGTTCAAAATGTTGTTAAAAGTAATGAATCATGATTTTCACAATCATTTGAGGTTGGGCAAGGCAAAGATATTTCTGATGAATTGATTTCTCGTAAAGCAAGTATTATTTTTCCAGTTGCTGGACCGCAAACACAAGATACAATTGATCGAATTAGATATAATAAATCAATGGCAAAAGTTATTGGGGTTGATACGGAGCAATCAAAAATTTATGGCGAAGAAATTGTTGTGACAAGTGCTTTAAAAGAAATTGCAACTTCAACTTCAGAAGCATTAAAAAATATTTATTCATCAACGTGTGGTTATCAAGAAGATAATAAAACATGAGATAATAGTAAAGCAACTCCTGACTGTTGAATTAATATTGATCAATCATCAATTCAACATCCGACTTGAACTGGAATTGAAAAAACAAAGGCAATTAATGATGATACTGTTGCATTCATTCATAACGAGACAGATCAACATGCAAAAGATACTGTTTTTGATAAAATTGTTGAAGTATTACAAGATGTGTATTCACGTGGGATTGAAGAACAACCACCGGTTGCTGTACAAGTATTTTCAAAAACATTAGCAAATACTTATCAAAGTAGTGATAAATTAAAAGATTATATTCTAAATGCAATTGAAGC
This sequence comes from Spiroplasma sp. hyd1, assembly GCF_016082235.1. Classification (NCBI taxonomy): domain Bacteria; kingdom Bacillati; phylum Mycoplasmatota; class Mollicutes; order Entomoplasmatales; family Spiroplasmataceae; genus Spiroplasma; species Spiroplasma sp. hyd1. The sequence goes on along the minus strand of NZ_JXYY01000003.1, from coordinate 32,011 downwards.
AGCTTTATAAGAAAGGACACAGTAATGGCAAATAATAATGAATATGCAATTGAAATGAAGTCAATTACAAAAGTTTTTGGTGATTTAATTGCAAATGATGATATTACCCTAAAAGTTAAAAAAGGTGAAATTCATACTTTGATTGGTGAAAATGGGGCTGGAAAATCAACCTTAATGAGTATTTTATTTGGGTTATATGAACCAACAAAAGGTGAAATTCTTGTTAATGGAAAACCAGAATACATTAGCAACCCAATTAAAGCAAATAAATTAGGAATTGGGATGGTTCACCAACATTTTAAATTAATTGATATTTTTACTGTTTTAGACAATATTACATTAGGACATGAAAAAGTAGTTGGTAAAGTATTTCTTGATCGACAAAAAGAAACACGAGATATTGCCCAAATTGCGATTAAATATAATTTACAAGTTGATTTTCGTTCAAAGATTGCCAACATTTCAGTTGGGATGCAGCAGCGGGTAGAAATTTTAAAAATTTTATACCGTGGTGCTGACATTTTAGTTTTTGATGAACCAACGGCAGTATTAACACCACAAGAAATTGAGGGGTTATTAAAAATTATGTTAGATCTAAAAAAAGATGGAAAAACAATTATTTTTATTTCACATAAACTAGATGAAGTTAAAAAAATTGCTGATCGTGCGACGGTTATTCGTCGTGGAAAAGTTATTGAAACATTTGAGGTTAAAGATAAAAACGAAAAAGAAATTGCTGAAGCAATGGTTGGGCGGAATTTGGTTGCTATTAAAAATGATGGAAAAGCCCCACAAAAGGAAGCCTTATTAAAAATTGAAAATTTATCAGTAAAGAAAAAAGAATTAACGCGTTTAATGGCTTTAGATGATTTTAATTTAACGGTTCAGGCCGGTGAAATTGTTGCGATTGCCGGAGTGGAAGGAAATGGGCAAACTGAGTTAGTTAATGCTCTAGCAGGATTAGAAAAAGTAACATCAGGAAAAATAATTTTTAATGATATTAATGTTACGAAGAAAAGCATTTATGAACGTTATCAAAATGGAATGTCACATATTCCCGAAGATCGTCATAAGTATGGTTTGATTTTAGATTTTAATGCAATTGATAATGTTGTGTTACAAAATATTAATCAAGAACCATTTTCAAATTATGGTTTATTAGATAAAGCTGCAATTCAGTTATATGCCCAACAAATTGTTACAAAATATGATGTTCGTGGTGCTAACTCTGGTTTTGCGATGACAAGAGAACTATCTGGTGGTAATCAACAAAAACTAATTATTGGTCGTGAATTATCACGTCAGCATAATATTTTAGTTGTTGTTCAACCAACCCGGGGATTAGATGTTGGTGCGATTGAATACATTCATAATAAAATTTTAGAAGAAAAGGCACAAGGTAACGCAGTGCTCCTTGTTTCTTATGAATTAGAAGAAATTATTAGTTTAGCTGACCGCATTGTTGTTTTACATAATGGTCGGGTGACGGGTGAAGTTTTTGGAAACAAGGTTAAACGAGAAGAAATTGGCTTAATGATGGCTGGGACATATCAGCAGAAAGGAACTCAAATTGATGCAAAAACAAATTAAAAGTTATGGCTGATTGTTAAGACAAAAAACCAAAATTTTCTTTCGTTCAAATGAATTCAAAACAAAAATGAATTATTTTAAAGCATCTGTTTGTGCCATTATTGCGGGAGCTATTCTTAGTTTTATTATTATTGGTGCAAATGCTTCAAATCCATTGTTATTCTTTAGTTATGTTTTTCGTTTAGCTTTCCACCCTTTATTAAAAGACCAAACATTAACATATTGAGCAATCTATATTGTTGCGGGGTTAGCTGTTGCGGTTGGGTTTAAAGCGGGACTATTTAATATTGGAGTTCCCGGACAAATGCTCCTTGCTGGTAGTATGACAATTGTTTTAGGATTAAAAAATCCAGCTATTAGTCAAGGAGCTGGTGTTGTTGGGGCGTTGCTTATTTCAATTTTAGTTGGAGCAGCTTTAGCAGCAATTGCTGGTGCACTAAAAGCGTATTTTAATATTCATGAAGTTGTTTCAACAATTATGTTAAATTGAATTGTTTGATATGTGATGAAATGAATGTTTATGAATCCCGCGCATGGGATGTGAAATTCAAATCATAATTCAACAATTGATATTGTTACAGCTGCTCCTAATTTTAATTTAACATTAAATGGTCAAACATGAATTATTCCATTTATTATTGCAATGTTATTATTACTAACAGTTATCTTCATTATGAATTATACAGTATTAGGATTTCGGATTAAAGCGGTTGGAAAATCAAGAAATGCTTCACTATATGCTGGAACAAACGTTCGTGCCTATATGATTGTGTCAATGGCCTTATCGGGTGGACTAGCTGGTGTTTTAGGAATGCTATATTATATGACTCAATCAACGGTCTTGCAGTTTACAACGGATGCTTTGCCGGTGGTTGGATTTGATGCGATTGCTGTTGCATTAGTTGCTTTTACTAATGGTGTTGCGATTTTACCAATTGCTTTATTATGAGGAATCATTAAAACCGCAGCGTTACAAGCAACGCAATTACCAGATTTTCAAATGTCAAAACAAATGGGACAATTAATTTTTGGGATTATTATTTATATGACCGCGATTTCGGCCCTATTTATTTACTTCAAACCAATTTTTTGAATTCGTCGTTGGTGAAATATTCGCCATCATGTTGATTGAAAACAAGAATATGATGAATATAAGCAACAAATTAAAACATATCAGAGACAAATCAAAACAATCAATAAAAGGTATCGAGTTAAAATCCATGAATTAAAACAGCAAGGAGATAAGGAATTAATTAAAGCTTATCGTGAAGAAATTAATGATGAATTAACATTATATGCTGGAAAGATTACAACTTTAAAAACAGAAATGCGTTTCTTTACAAATTCAAAATACAAAGAAGCAGCAAAAATTGGGCAACGAGGAATTAAAACAAAATATGATTTAGCCGTTTTTATTGCTCTTGGTTCAGCAATGGATCATTTTGTACAAGTAAAAAATGAATATTTATTAAAAAAACAACAAGCTAGTTTTTTAAAACGAAATTATGTTCAAACAGTTAAAAAATGTAAAGGACAAACAAAACAAAAACTTTCTCAACTTTATGGTCTACCGAAAAAAGATTTATATGCTAGATTAGTACAATTACAAACACAATATGGTGATTTAATCTTAAAACAAGAGGATGCCATTAAAAAGGTGCGTGAGAATTATTATCCTGTTTTTGATGAAATTCAACAAAAATATTTAACTGATTTTAAAACATTGCAAAGTAAAGAAAAGGTTGTTACTAAACAATTAAATCAAGAAATTAAAAAACTAAAACATCAACAGTGGAAAGAAATGTGTCAGTTTAAAATAACAAATTACCAGACACGAAAAGAAATTAAACATGAATTAAAAGCAATTGATGTTAAATTAAAAAATGATCCTGGGATTCAAAAAGAAGTAATGATGTTAAAAAAAGATTTAACAATACAATTAGCAACGATGAAACAACAATTTGATGTTGAAAATAAAGTTGTTAAAGAAAAACATCGGACAAATTTACCGCAGTGAAGAAATGAATTAAATCAGAAGTTAAATACAATTATTAAGGCTGTTGGTGAAGATAATAAAATTTTAAAAACAGAGTATCTTCGTCAGAAATCAGTATATCATAAGTCAGCACAAGAAGGAGGAAAAAACTAATGGAAGCAGTTTCACAATTATTTGCCAATGGTTCGGTCCTTTTTGCTGTATTATTAATTGCTGCAATGGCGGGGTTATATTCAGAACGAGCTGGTGTTATTAATATTGCGATTGATGGAATGATGATTATTGGGGCTTTAGTCTATGCATTGTTAGGAAAAGTTCTTTCACAATATGGAAATGGCATGCAAATCATTGCTTTATTAATTGCCACAATTGTTGGGGGAGCATTTGCCTTATTGCATGGTTTTGCTTCAATCACTTTAAAAGCACAGCAAGTAATTTCGGGGACAGCTTTAAACTTATTAGCAACAGGATTAGGATTATTCTTTGTTAGTATTCCAGCTTTAGCTGTCGGAAATATGATTCAAACTGGTTTTAGCACAATTGGAATCGATCGAGCACAAATTATTAATATTTTTTTAATTATTGCAATTGTTCTAGCGATTTTTACCTTTGTTTTCTTTAGATTTACTAAAACAGGAATTCGTTACGCTGGATGTGGCGAAAATCCAAATGCAATTGATGCTTCTGGAATTAATGTAATTAAAACAAGGTATAAAGCGGTTATTATTTCAGGATGTTTAGCTGGTTTAGCTGGTGCAATGTTTACCCATTATGTTTCAGGTCAATTTCGTGGTGATGTACAAGGCCAAGGTTATATTACCTTAGCAATTATGATTTTTGGACAATGAAGAATTCAATATATTACCTTAGGAGCTGTTTTATTTAGTTTCTTAATTGCGTTAGCAGGAACATTATGACGATTTACTGGTTGAAATATTGCTGATCCATCAAACCAATTGCTAAAAATATTACCATTTGTTTTAGCGTTAGTGACAATGGTCGCATTTTCTAAATATTCCAAAATTCCAAAAGCGTCAGGAATTCCCTTTGATAAGTCCCTGCGGTAAAAAAACAACTATTGGTTGTTTTTTTATTATGTTTAGTTAAATACTTGCTTTTTTATAATAATAATAGGAAACAAAAGGTATTGTTTTTCAGAGGAAACAAAATGAAAAAACTATTAACTATTTTTGCCATTTCGGCTATAACAACAGGGGGCCCAATTAATCTGGCGGGTTGTTATAAGAAAAATATTGTTAATGATTATGACAACTCAAATTTACAAAATGATATGATAAATTTAACTAAAATTGCTAGTAAAGTTAGTTCTGTTATTACTGATTATGATAATAATAGTAATTTGAAGGATTCAAATGCCTTTTCAGAATTGACCCCTTTTTATGATTTAGTTAATAAAGATCAGCAAAGTATCGAACTTGATAAAACAGACCCAAAGATTAGTTTGGGATTAGAAAACGTTGAGAATGGTTTTCGCTCTGTTTTTGATAATTTAAATTTTGAAATTATTCGAGAATATTCAAATTATTATTTGAATACGGTGCCATTAACATTTGATAAAGAACAAAGTAAATTTACGTTAAATTATATTGATTTAGATAAAATTGGTAAATTAACCAATACCCCAGTGGCGGGCGTTAAAGCGGTGCAATTACAATATAAGTTTGTGTTAAACTTGAGTTTTAAAAATTTAAATCAGTTAATGCCGTTTACGATTACTTATATTATTACAAATGAACCAGAAAAAATTCAAAAACTTTTACAAAATTCAATTCAAACAATGACTAAAATTTTAATTAGATTCTTTAATAATTATTAAAAAGTAGTTATTGATAGCAATGACAAGTTTCGTTCAATTTATACTAATTTTCAAATTAATTATAATATGGATGTTAAACCGTTGGATGACATTTTTGTTAGTAATTTAAAGAACATGATTAGAGAAGATTCTGAAATTGACCAATCAGTTCGTGATGCAATTGTATTTGACAATGGTGGAAATAAAAAATTAATGCGTTTAATTTCTGGAACAATAACCGCAGAAAATTCCGGTCAAATTCTAGAAAAAGCTGATATTGGAAACTATCAACCCGCGCTTTGAGCTGGTGAAGGTCTTAACCCAATTGGTTTAACACCAGAAAATTTTGTGACAGCATATAAGAAAAGTTTACCAATTTTTAATGTTGATCATAACAATATGATGTTAGCAAAATTAAATGTTAATTTAAATTATATTTCATTATATGGTTTACCATTGGCAGGAACTTTAAAAATTAATAATCAAACTTTTGAAAGTAATATTTTAATTAGTCGCCAAGGATTAGATAGCAAATTAATTAATTTTGGGAAAATTATTGTAGCATTTCATAAATACTATAATGTTGAATTAAAAAAACGAGTTCTTGGAAGTAGTGATGCTAATAATTTTAAAAACACTAGTGTTTTTCATGTTGGGGATAGTCTTTTTGCAGAATTTAAAAATGATATTAGTAGTGCAAATACAATCTTTAAAAAACTCTTAACTAATTTTAAACGTAGTAAGATAGGAAAAAATTTACCTGATCTTGAATTATTCAATTTGCATAATCTAGTTAAGGACAAGTCATTATGAATTGGGGGACCAAATGATTATGAACCAACCCGTGACAAAATTGTTTTTAATTATAAAAACGCATCATTTTGCTTAGCATTTACTTTTGGCCAAGATCGGATGAATTCAATTTTTTATACAGCATATGGTTCAAATGCTGGAGATATTAATGTTCAGCATGGATGATGAGCATGAATTTTAATTGATAAATAATTAAGTTGCAAAACTTAATTATTTTTTAGTAAAATTAAGAAGACCTTAAAGGAGGTAAAACAGATGGCAGATTTTAATCCAAAATGTTTTAAATGTGTTGCAGAACAAGAAAAACAAGGAGTTGTTGGTGGCGCTGCGGGAGTTTTATTCGGAAAGATGAAACAAGCAATGGTTGGCGCAACTGATGATGAAATTTTTGTCTGTGACCGTCATAAGTAGTAAGGCTTGTGATAAAAAGTGAACAAAAAGATTTTAAAAAAGATAAGGAAATGGTCAAAATGATTGACTTTTCTTCTAAACCAATATAAAATTTATAAGCGTATATTGTGAAAAGTGAGGTTAATAATTAATGGCATTAAAAGAAAAAGAATTTGGGCACTATGCTAAAAGAATCGATTATACAAAAGTAAGTGGGAATTTAGATTTACCAAACTTAATTGAAATTCAAACTGAAACATATGATTGATTTAAGAAAATCGGTATTAGCGAAGTGTTCAGTGAGGTATTTCCAATTGTAGGACATGAAGGAAATATTTTTTTAGAGATGTTAAATTGAGAATTTAGAGAGCCGCGGCGAACTATTTCTCAAGCAAAAGATGAGTCAAAAATTTTTGAAGCACCAATTTATTCCAATTTAAAATTAACAATTAATTCAAAAGATTTAGAAGTAGAAAAATTAATTGTTAAAGGGGAACCAGAATTAATTAAATCATGAATTGAAGAACGTGTTGAACACATGATCACAATTTTAAAAAAATCACCAGATGTTATTTATTATGATATTCACTCTGGCGATGAAACAGCAACATGTACGGTAACAATTACGGAAAGACTAGAAGATAAGTTATTAGTGGATATTACAATTGAAAAAGAAGGAGAGGTCTTTTTTGGTGATTTTCCATTAATGACTGGAAAAGGAACTTTTATTGTTAATGGTTCAGAAAAGGTTGTTGTTTCACAATTGGTTCGTTCACCGGGAGCATATTATAAAATTGATTTAAACCGTAAAAATGGGGAAAATGTTTATTATGTTGATTTAATTCCATCACGAGGAACATGGTTAGAATTTGAATCAGATCATAAAAAAATTAAAGTGGGAAAAGAAGAACGCTTTGAAAATGTTTTTTATATAAAGATTGATAAATCTCGAAAAGTATCAGTTGCTAATTTCTTAACGGCATTAGGAATTGTTAAAGAGGATGCACTAGATATTTTTGGTGACAATAAATTAGTAAAAAGCACTTATGAATTAGATCCATATACTGGTGACATTGCTTATGATCAAAGTATTGCGGTTCAAGAAATTTATAAAAAAATTCGTTCAGGAGAAACCGCAACACCTGATGGTGCAACAAAATATTTATACGGATTATTATTTGATAAACGTAAATATGATTTAACAAAAGCGGGACGTTTTAAATTAGTTCAAAAATTATCTGTTGAAAACCGAATTTATAACAAAGTTTTAGCTGAGGATATTAAAGATGTTAATGGTAAAGTTGTTTTTAAAGAAGGAACTTTAATGGATAAAGAAGCCATTAATAAACTAAAAGGAGTTTTAAAAGCGGGAGCTTGTTTAGAAGAAGTTAAATTTAGTGATGAAGTTACTTGTTCAAAAAAAATTCAAAAAATTAAAGTTTATGTTGATAATGAAGTTCGCACGCGTGTAGCAAACATTATTGGAATTGATCCAAATGCAACTGATGAATATATTACTGTACCAGATATTTTGGCAACATTTTCATATTTATTAAATTTAACGGATGGAATTGGTGAAGTTGACGATATTGATCATTTAGGAAACCGTCGTGTTCGTACAATTGGAGAATTATTACAAAATCAATTTCGTATTGGTTTATTAAGAATTGAAAAAAATGTTAAAGAAAAAATGTCAACATCAAACTTATTCAAAATGAAACCATCAAATATTATTAATAATAAACCATTGTCTGCTATTATTGGAGAATTTTTCAATTTATCACAGTTATCACAATTTATGGATCAAACAAATCCATTAGCAGAGTTAACAAATAAGCGTCGGTTAACAGCGTTGGGGCCAGGAGGGTTATCAAGAGAACGTGCTGGATTAGAAGTGCGGGATGTCCATTACTCACATTATGGACGAATTTGCCCGATTGAAACACCAGAAGGACCCAATATTGGATTAATTAATAATTTAACAACATATGCTAAAATTAATGCCTTTGGGTTTATTGAAACACCATATCGTCGTGTGATTGACTGCAAAGTTACTGCTGAAAATGATTATTTAACAGCAGATCAAGAAAAAAATTATGTTGTTGCACAAGCAAATATTCGTTTAAGTGATAAAGGTGAAATCTTAGATGAACAAGTAGTTGCACGATTCCAAGGTGAAAATATTATTGCAACGCGTAATGATGTTGACTATGTCGATGTTTCACCAAAACAAATTGTTTCAATTGCGACAAGTTGTATTCCTTTTTTAGAAAATGATGATGCTAACCGTGCTTTAATGGGAGCTAATATGCAACGTCAAGCAATTCCACTAATTTCACCAAATTCACCATATGTTGGGACAGGAGTTGAATATGCGGCAGCACGTGATTCAGGATTAGCGATTGTGTCACAATATGATGGTAGTATTGATTATGTTGATGCAACAAGAATTGTTTTAAAAACAAAAGAAGGGCTAAAGAATTATAATTTAGATACTTTTGTACGTAGTAATCAAGGAACTTCATTGACACATGTTCCATTAGTAAAACAGGGTCAAAAAGTTGAAAAAGGACAAGTTTTAGCGGATGGACCATCAATTGATAAAGGAGAGTTGGCATTAGGGCAAAATGTTGTTGTTGCCTTTACAACTTGAAATGGTTATAACTATGAAGATGCTATTATTGTTTCTGAACGCTTAGTTTCAGAGGATGTTTTTACATCGATTCATATTGAAGAGTATACAATTGAACGCCGTCAAACAAAACAAGGAGGAGAAGAGATTACTCGTGAAATTCCAAATATTTCGGAGAATGCTCGTAAATTCTTAGATGATGATGGATTGGTCATTATTGGAACAGAAGTTAAACCAGGTGACATTTTAGTTGGAAAAGTAACACCAAAAGGTCAAACCCAATTATCACCAGAAGATAAATTGTTACAAGCAATTTTTGGTGAAAAATCAAAAAATGTTAAAGATAATTCATTACGTGTACCAAATGGTGGTGAAGGAATTATTCAAGCAATTAAACGTTTTCCTCGTGAAAAATATGAATTATCTGTTGATGTTTTAGAAGTCATTAAAATTTATATTGTTCAAAAACGAAAAATTCAAGAGGGAGATAAAATGGCTGGACGCCATGGAAACAAAGGGGTTATTTCAAAAATTTTACCATTAGAAGATATGCCCCATATGGAAGATGGAACCCCAATTGATATTATGTTAAATCCATTAGGAGTACCATCGCGGATGAATATTGGTCAGGTGCTAGAAATTCACTTAGGAATGGCGGCTAAAAAATTAGGACAAAAAGTTTCGACGCCAGTTTTTGATGGAATGACAAATGAAGAATTAATTGAAATTATGGAAAAAGCTAACATGAAAAACTTCGGGAAAGAAGTTTTAATTGATGGTCGTACGGGTGAAAAATTTGATAATCCAGTTTCGGTGGGAGTAATGTATATGTTGAAATTATCACACATGGTTGATGATAAATTACATGCCCGAAATGTTGGACCATACTCGTTAATTACACAGCAACCATTAGGAGGAAAAGCTCAAAATGGGGGACAACGTTTTGGAGAAATGGAAGTATGGGCGTTAGAAGCTTATGGTGCAGCATATACCCTACGAGAAATTTTAACAATTAAATCAGATGATATTAAAGGAAGAACTCGTGCTTATGAATCGATTGTAAAAGACAAAAAGATTCCTGAACCAGGGATTCCAGAATCATTTAATGTTTTAACTCGTGAAATTCAAGGATTAGGATTTAATATTCATATGATTGATGAAGAAGGAAACATTAAAAACATTAAAAGCTATGATGAATCAGATTATGTTGATGAAGATTTGTTGACCGATAATGATGAATTTGAAGATGAATTTGATATTGATAATTTTATTTTAAATACAAATCGGGAACCACAACAAGATGACATTTTAGATGGTTTTACTAAAATTGATGATGAATTTGATTTGCAAAATAATTTAGAAGAAGACTCTTATGGCAATGGTGATATTGAAAGCGAAATTGATTATGTTGATGATCAAGAAGAATTAAATTAAGGGGGGCAGAGAAAATGGCTGAAAATAATGAAAAAAATAATCGTATGATTAAAATCGGTTTAGCGAACCCTGAAGACATTCGTGGTTGATCATATGGTGAAGTAAAAAAACCAGAAACAATTAATTATAAAACTTTAAAACCAGAACGTGATGGTTTATTTGATGAAAAGATTTTTGGGCCAACTAAAAACTTTGAATGTGCTTGTGGGAAGTATAAAAAATCAAAAAATAAAGGAAAAATTTGTGAACGTTGTGGTGTTGAAATTACAGAAGCAATTGTTCGTCGTGAACGTATGGGTCACATCGAATTAGAAGAACCAGTTAGTCATATTTGAATGTTAAAAGCAGCGCCAAGTCGAATTGCATTAAGTTTAGATATGAAAACAAAAGAATTAGAAGAAGTTGTTTATTTCGTGTCGTATATTGTCTTGGATGCTGGTGATGCTAAATCATTAAAACAAAAAATGGTTTTAGATTTAGGAAATGCCAAAACTTCAGCAGCAACTCGTCAACGTTTAACAAAAACATTACGAGAAATTTTAGATACGTTAGAACAAGGGACTATTGCTTATGAGGCTGGCGAAACAATGATTGAGGATTTAAAAAATACTTCATTACCTTTTTCAATGGATGAATGTGCACAGTTTATTAATCGCCATACTAATGCTCGTTTTGGAATTGGAGCTGAAGCAGTTGAAACATTATTAAAAAATCTAAATATTGATGATGAAATTGAAAAGATTAAACAAGATTTAAAAGATAAAAAAACACAATTAGATCAAAATAAATTAATGAAACGTTTAGAAGTATTAGACTCATTAAAAAAATCAGGTTCACGTCCAGAATGAATGATTCTGCGTGCAGTTCCAGTTATTCCGCCAGATATTCGACCAATTATTCAATTAGATGGTGGTCGTTTCACTACTTCAGAAATTAACGATTTATACCGTCGAATTATTATTCGAAACGAACGATTAAAAAAAGTTAAAGCAATGGGAGCGCCAAGTGTTATTGTTAATAATGAAAAAAGGATGTTACAAGAGGCTGTGGATGCATTATTAGATAATGAACGAAAAGCACGGCCAGTAACTGGAAAAGATAAACGACCATTAAAATCATTAACAAGTATTTTAAAAGGAAAACAAGGTCGTTTCCGTCAAAACTTATTAGGAAAAAGAGTTGATTATTCAGGACGTTCAGTTATTGCAATTGGGCCAGATTTAAAAATGTATCAATGTGGATTACCTCGTGATATGGCAATTACATTGTTTAAACCATTTGTTATTAGTAAATTAGTGAAGGATGATTTAGCAGCAAATATTAAAGTTGCTGAAAAATTAATTTTAAATCAAGATGACAAAGTGTGAGAAGTTTTAGAAGAAGTCATTAAATCACGACCAGTGTTATTAAACCGTGCGCCAACATTGCACCGTTTAGGAATTCAGGCTTTTGAACCAAAATTAGTTAAAGGAAAAGCAATTCGTTTGCACCCCTTAGTGACAACAGCGTTTAATGCCGACTTTGATGGTGATCAAATGGCGGTTCATGTTCCGATTACCGATGAAGCTGTTGCTGAAGCACGTAGTTTAATGCTAGGAAGTCGTAATATTTTAGGACCAAAAGATGGAAAACCAATTGTAACGCCAACCCAAGATATGGTGTTAGGAAATTATTACTTAACATATGAAGAAAAAGGACAATTGGGTGAAGGAACAATTTTTAAAGATTTAAACGAAGCAGTTATTGCTTATGAAACTGGGGCCGTAGCCTTACATGCCTTAGTTGCAATTCCTGCTAGTGGTTTTGCTAATAAAAAATTCAAACCTGAACAAATGGATGATTATATTATTACAACACCAGGAAAAATTATTTTTAACCAAATTTTTAAAGAAGAGTTTCCATATTTAAATGAACCAAATGTTCAAAACTTGACAGCATTACCAGCTCGTTCATTAATTAAGGATAATGTTAATTTAGTTGAGTATTTAGAAAAATGGGAGGTCAATCCACCATTTAAGAAAAAAGACTTATCAAACATTATTGATCGTTACTTTAAACTTTATGGAGCAAATAAAACCGCTGAAATGTTAGATAACATGAAAAACTTAGGGTTTAAATACTCAGGTAAATCAGGGGTAACTGTTTCAGCGGGCGATGTTAAGGTTTATGATAAAAAACAAGAAGAGTTTAAAGAAGCAGATAATAAGGTTAAAGAAATTAATGAATACTTTAAAATGGGAATGTTAACAGGTCGTGAAAAACAACATCGAATTATTAACGTATGATCAAAAGTAAAAGATAACATTCAAACAGAATTAGAACATGTTTTACGAGAAGATCCTAAAAACCCAATCTTTATGATGGCTGATTCAGGAGCACGGGGGAATGTTTCAAACTTTACGCAGTTAGTTGGGATGCGGGGATTAATGAACAACCCGAAAGGAGATATTATTGAATTACCAATTAAATCTTCGTTCCGAGAAGGATTAACCGTATCCGAGTTCTTTATTTCAACTCACGGGGCACGAAAAGGGATGGCTGATGTGGCGTTAAAAACTGCGGATTCAGGTTATTTAACAAGACGTTTAGTTGACATTTCACAAGAAATTATTATTACAATAAAAGACTGTAATGCTCGTCGTGGTTTTGTTGTTTTTGATATTATTGAACAAAAACACTCAAATATTATTGTGCCATTATTTGACCGTTTAGTTGGGCGTTATAATTTAAAAGATATTAAATTAAAAAATGGTAAAGTAATCGCAGCGAATACATTGTTATCAGAAGAAGATAGTGCAGCGATTGTTGCTAGTGGGATTAAAGAAGTGATAATTCGTTCAGTTTTAACTTGTGAAGCTGAAAAAGGAATTTGTCAACGTTGTTATGGAAAAAACCTTGCGACAGGAATGGAAGTTGAAATTGGTGAAGCAGTTGGGACAATTGCGGCCCAATCAATTGGAGAACCAGGGACACAGTTAACAATGCGTACTTTCCATACTGGAGGGGTTGCTGGTGGAGCTGATATTACCCAAGGGTTACCACGGATTAAAGAATTATTAGATGTTACAACACCAAAAGGATCAATTGCTGTTATTTCAGAAATTGATGGAGTTATTAGTGACATTCGTGATGAAAGTGGAATTCATATCATTTATGTTGCATCAGATAGTGATGAACGAAAATATAAAACACAATATAATGCCGTTTTACGAGTTAAAATTGGTGATAAAGTTGTTCGTGGACAAAAGTTAACGGAAGGTTCAATTAATATTAAAGAATTATTAGAAGTTGCTAAGATTGAAGATGTTCACAATTACATTTTAAAAGAAGTTCAACGTGTTTATCGTTTACAAGGGATTGAAATCTCAGACAAATATATTGAAATTATTGTTAAACAAATGTTGAATAAAGTTAAAATCATTGATGCTGGTGATACTGATTTATTGCCAGGTGAAATTATAACAATTAAACACTATCGTAATGAAACAATTAAAGCAGTTCGTTCAATGAAAAAACCACCAACTGCTAAACATGTTATTTTTGGAATTAAGAAAGCACCATTAGAATCAGAGTCATTCTTATCGTCCGCTTCATTCCAAGATACAACGCGTGTGTTAGTTAAAGCAATTATTAAAGGAAAAGTTGATCGTTTAGAAGGCTTAAAAGAAAATATTATGTTAGGACATTTAATTCCAGCTGGAACAGGATTAAAAAATCCGAAAGATATTATTCCAGCCGGAATTGCGGCAAAAGCTGAAGAATATTAAAAAAAGACCGTCTGGTCTTTTTTTATGATAAACAGTTAAATAATTATTGACTTAATTTTGGGTTTTATGTAATATTATATATGGATTGTATTCTTTGATACACTCGGATATGTGAAAAAGAAAGGAGCAAGTTTAATGCCAACAATTAACCAATTAGTTCGTAAACCACGTAAAGAAAAAGTGTGAAAAACAAAAGCCCCCGCTTTAAATAGAGGGCTAAACTCTTTACAAAAAAAACCAACTGATGTAACCTCACCACAAAAAAGAGGAGTTTGTACTCGTGTTGCGACAATGACACCAAAAAAACCAAACTCAGCGTTACGAAAATATGCCCGTGTTCGTTTAACAAACGGAATGGAAGTAACAGCATATATTCCAGGTGAAGGCCATAACTTACAAGAACATAGTGTTGTTTTAATCCGTGGAGGAAGGGTTAAAGACTTACCAGGGGTACGTTACCATATTATTCGTGGAACGTTGGATACTGCCGGAGTTAATAACCGTCAACAAGGACGTTCACTATATGGTACAAAAAGACCAAAAGCAACTAAAGCTTAGATAAAAAGAAAGGAGGAGTTTTATGCGTAAACGCCAAGCAGAGAAAAGAGATGTTTTACCAGATCCAATTTATAGTTCAAAATTAGTGACTCGTGCAATTAATAAGATTATGATTGATGGGAAAAGGGGAGTTGCTCAAACAATTTTATATGGAGCATTTGATATTGTAAAAGAAAAAACAAATAGTGAACCATTAGAAGTGTTTAATAAAGCAATTGAAAACATCACACCACATTTAGAACTAAAAGTTCGTCGAATTGGGGGAGCTAATTACCAAGTCCCAATTGAAGTAAATGATGATCGTAAAGTTACTTTAGGATTAAGATGATTAATTAATTATGCAAGATTACGTAATGAAAAAAGTATGATTGATCGTTTAGCAAATGAAATTATTGATGCCTCAAATGGTATTGGTGGGTCAGTAAAGAAAAAAGATGATACACATAAAATGGCAGAAGCAAATAAAGCTTTCGCCCATTATCGTTGATAAGAAACATAGAAAGGAATCTAAAAATGGCAAGAGAATATTCTCTAGAAAATACGAGAAATATTGGAATTATGGCGCACATTGATGCTGGGAAAACTACAACAACAGAGCGGATTTTATTCCATACTGGTAAAATTCATAAAATTGGAGAAACACATGATGGGGCTAGTCAAATGGACTGAATGGCCCAAGAACAAGAACGTGGAATTACAATTACTTCTGCGGCAACAACAGCCTTTTGAAAAAATATGCGTTTAAATATTATTGATACTCCAGGTCACGTTGACTTTACTGTGGAAGTAGAAAGATCATTGCGAGTATTAGACGGAGCAGTTGCTGTTCTTGATGGACAATCAGGAGTTGAACCCCAAACAGAAACCGTTTGAAGACAAGCAACAACTTATGGGGTACCACGAGTTGTCTTTGTTAACAAAATGGATAAAATTGGAGCTGACTTTTTATACTCAGTAAAAACAATTCATGACCGTTTACAAGCAAATGCACATCCAGTGCAAATCCCAATTGGCGCAGAAGATCAATTTTCAGGAATCATTGATATTGTGGAACGTAAAGCTTACCATTACGATGGAGCAGCAAATGAAGAAGCCCAAGAAATTCCAATTCCTGATGATTTAAAAGATTTAGTGGAAGAATATCGTACAAGATTAATTGAAGCAGTTGTTAATTTCAATGAAGAGTTAATGCTAAAATACTTGGATGGTAATGAAATTACAATTCCTGAAATTAAAAGTGCAATTCGTGCGGCAACATTAACGGGAGACTTTTTTCCAGTCTTTTGTGGAAGTGCCTTTAAAAATAAAGGAGTTAAATTACTGTTGGATGGGGTAATTGACTACTTACCTTCGCCAGTTGATATTCCAGCGATTAAAGGAGTATTAGCAAACGGAACAGAAGTTGAACGTCATGCAAATGATAGTGAACCATTTTCAGCGTTAGCATTTAAAATTATGACTGATCCTTTTGTTGGAAAATTAACATTTTTCCGAGTTTATTCAGGAGTATTAAAAAAAGGAAGTTCTGTTTTAAACTCAACAAAAGATAAGAGTGAACGAATTGGACGGTTATTAAAAATGCACGCTAATAATCGTGAAGAAATTGAAGAAGTTTATGCGGGTGATATTGCTGCTGCAGTTGGGCTAAAGTTAACAACAACGGGAGATACTCTTTGTGATGAAAAAAATGAAGTAATCTTAGAATCAATGGTTTTCCCAGAACCAGTTATTAGTTTAGCGTTAGAACCAAAAACAAAAGCAGACCAAGAAAAAATGAGTTTAGCATTACAAAAATTAGCAGAAGAAGATCCAACATTTAGAACATGAACAAATGAAGAAACAGGGCAAACAATTATTTCTGGAATGGGTGAGTTGCACTTAGACATTCTAGTTGATCGAATGAAACGTGAATTTAAGGTGGAAACCAATGTTGGAGCACCACAAGTTTCATATCGTGAAACCTTCAAAGATAGTGCGGAAGTAGAAGGAAAATACATTAAGCAATCAGGAGGACGTGGACAATATGGTCACGTATGAATTAAGTTTGAACCAAACCATGATAAAGGTTTTGAATTCGTTGATGCAATTGTTGGGGGAAAAATTCCCAAAGAATTTATTGGTTCTGTTAAAAAAGGAATTGAAGAATCAATGCAAACTGGTAAATTAGCAGGGTATCCAATGATTGATATTAAAGCAACTTTATTTGATGGGTCATATCATGATGTCGATTCATCACAAATGGCGTATGAATTTGCTGCTAGTTTAGCTTTAAAAGAAGCGGCAAAAAAATCTAAACCAGTTATTTTAGAACCAATTATGGCGGTTGAAGTTACTGTTCCAGAAGAATACTATGGAGATGTAATGGGGAACTTATCATCACGTCGTGGTCAAATCGAAGGAAATGATCAACGTGGAAATGCCCAAGTTGTTAAGGCAAAAGTTCCATTATCAGAAATGTTTGGATATGCAACTGATTTACGAAGCTTTACACAAGGGCGAGGAACATACACAATGTTATTCTCACACTATCAAGAAGCACCAAAATCAGTTACCGAAGAAATTATTAAAAAAGGATTGCAAAGCAAGACAAATTAATTTAGAATAGTTATGACATTTGTATATTAAATATAGGAGGAAAAGATTAAAATGGCAAAACAAAAATTTGATAGAAGTTTACCACACATAAACGTTGGAACAATTGGTCACGTTGACCACGGTAAAACAACTTTAACAGCAGCTATTACAACTGTATTAGCTAAAAAAGGATTTGCAGAAGCACAAGGATATGATAATATCGATAAAGCACCTGAAGAAAAAGAACGTGGAATTACAATTAATACTTCACACGTTGAATACCGTACTGAAAAAAGACATTATGCTCATGTTGACTGTCCAGGCCATGCCGATTATGTTAAAAACATGATTACAGGGGCCGCACAAATGGATGGTGCGATTTTAGTTGTTGCGGCAACTGATGGGCCAATGCCTCAAACAAGAGAACATATCTTATTATCAAGACAAGTTGGTGTACCAAAAATGGTTGTTTTCTTAAACAAATGTGACATGATGGGTGACGATACTGAAATGATCGACTTAGTTGAAATGGAAGTTAGAGACCTATTAAGTGAATACGGATTTGATGGAGAAAATACCCCAGTTATTAGAGGATCAGCGTTAAAAGCACTTGAAGGTGATCCTCAATGAGAAGAAAAAATTATGGAATTAATGGATGCAATTGATACTTGAATTCCAGAACCAGAAAGAGATATCGCAAAACCATTTATGATGCCAGTTGAAGATGTTTTCACAATTACAGGACGTGGAACAGTTGCAACAGGACGTGTTGAACGTGGGGTTGTTAAAGTTAATGAAGAAGTTGAAATTATTGGATTAAAAGAAGACACTAAAAAAGTTGTTGCAACAGGTTTAGAAATGTTCAGAAAATTATTAGATGACGCTAAAGCTGGAGACAATGTTGGGATTTTATTACGTGGAGTAAACCGCGACGATGTTGAACGTGGGCAAGTTATTGCAAAACCAGGTTCAGTTAAACCACATAAAGAATTTAAAGCACAAGTTTATGTTTTAAGTAAAGAAGAAGGAGGGCGTCATACACCATTCTTCGGAAATTACCGTCCACAATTTTATTTCCGTACAACTGATGTTACAGGTTCAATTAAATTACCAGCTGGAGTAGAAATGGTTATGCCAGCTGATAATGTTGAAATGACAGTTGAATTAATTGCCCCAGTTGCGATTGAAGAAGGAACAAAATTCTCAATTCGTGAAGGTGGTCGTACAATCGGTGCCGGAACAGTTGTTTCAATTATTAAATAATTAACTTTTTTAAAAATAGCTCAAGTACGAGCTATTTTTTATTATTTAAAAGTTTATCTTGTTTTTATTATTATTATTTTCTTATATAATGATTAACAAATAGGCCCGTAAAGGAGGAACAAAAATGGGATATAATCCAACAGTAAATAATGCAGAAGTTGCAGCAAAAAGTAGTTTTTTTGGCAAATTCTTTGTTTATATTTGGTTTATTTTAATTTTTCCAATTTTCTTATTTATTTTATCAAGAAATAATTTGATTCGTAATAAAGAAAAAATTGAGGAAACAGCATCAGATATTGACGTTCAATTAAAGCGAAGAGTTGATATGTTAACAAAATTAATTGACAGTACAAAACAATATATGAAGTATGAAAAAGATACTTTGACAGCAGTTGTTGAGCTAAGAAATAAAACTAATCAAAACTTAAATGTTAAAGAATTAGATAAGGTTAATAATGCAATTACTAGTCAAGCGGGGAAAATTAATGTTTTATTAGAAAATTATCCAGATTTAAAAGCAAACAATAGTGTTATTGAATTACAAACAGGAATTAAAGATTGCGAAGACAATATTGCTGCTGCTCGTCGTTTTTATAATTCAGCAGTTCGTGATTTTAATGCAAGTTTAAAAACTTGGCCATCAAATGTTGCGGCAAGTTCATTACGTTTAAACACGTTCTTATATTTTGAAGCAGATGCTGTTGATTGTCAAGATGTTAAAATAGATTTAGGACAATAATTAGTTGTTCCTAATTCTATTTTTTAAATTAATGGGGGAATTAAAAGGAAGCAATGGAAAATAATATATTACCTTTAGAAGCGGTTGTTACACAAGAGTTTACCGACCTGGTTATGAAATATAAATTAACAAATATTAATTTTAAATATTTTAAAAAGCGCTATATGTTTTTGAATTGGTTTTTAGTAATAATTACATTTTTATTATGATTTTTATTAATAATAACTTTTATTAAGCTTAGTTTGTTCTTTTTAGCAGCTCTAAATTCGGTGGGAATTACTGGTCAAGTTCTCATTTTTCTTGCTAGTTTAGGTTCGTTAAGTGGTGCTGGATATTTAACATTTAAATATTGAAAAGCAATTAAATTACAAAAACTTATTATTCAAGAATTACCCTTAGCAAAATTCTACCAAACAGAATTAGATGCTATCACAACAAAGAAATATCAAGTTGACACCGTTAAAAAAGAGTTTGATCTTTTTCCCCATGTTGGAGTCCCAGCAAAAAGTGAAATTAGACAAGATTATGTTATTAACTTTCAAACAACAAATGTTAATTATTCGTTTGGAACTTTAACCCGTAAAGAAGTAATTGATATGGGGAAAAGCAAAGATATTATTTATACACGTTATCCATATTTAATAATTGATGTTAATGAACCATGAATGTTAATTGCGACAATTAAGGCAATGCGAACTTTTTTTAAAATCTTTAAATCAAAAGATAATACGGACTTAGAATCAACAGAATTTGAAAAAATATTTGCTGTTAATGCAAATGATCAAATTCTAATTCGAAAACTATTAACCCCAAAAGTAATGGTTAATCTAATTGAATTAGCTAATAACAATAAGAAAATCCCCTTAATGCAATTTGATGGTGGTTATATTACAATTGCTTTCAATAATTATAATGTTAATAGTTTTAATGATATAACGGGGATGTTGCTTGGTTTTTCTTTTGTTGGAACTTACCAAAAAGCGATAACCAATGTTGTTAATGTTATTCGTAATGATTTAGAATGATTATTAAAATCATTGCAGTGAATTGAGGCCTATGATTTTAAGAATTAGGTTTTGATGGGGGAATTGGTCGGTTTAAGATAATTAAATTTACTGTATTAAAATCACCAATAATAGAACAACTTCATAAGGCATAACCAAAACCAGCATATCATAATTGTTTAATTGCATTGTTAAAAGTTGTTTTTAAAATTAGTTGGATTGAAACAATTGTTAAAAAGAAAAAAACAAGGGTAATAATAAAAACAAAAATATAAAAGTAAAAACTTAGACTTAATCTATTTTTTTCACTATTATAACAATAAATTTTTGAAAAAACAAAGGGGTTTTTGATAATTAAATAGTTAATAAATAATAGCAACAAATTAATGACAATAAAAATTGAACAGTACATTAATTTATCTTGGGCTGACATTTTTTTCTGTAATAAAAAGATAATTAAAAAGATAATTGTAACCAACCCTAAAGCGGCAAGAAGCCATAACAAATGCCACTTTATTTTTTTAAGATAGCTACGAATATTAATAATTTCCATTTTGAACTCCTTTTCTGCTAGTTATTTATATCTTACTATAAATTGATAAGATAATATTATTTTTTCGGTTTTTATGGTTAAATATAAATGAAAACCTGAGGAGGACATTTATGTATAAAGTAATTAAAGTAACCCCGTTTTTTTCTGAACGATTATGAGGGGGCCACAAGTTGAAGGATTTTGGCTTTCAATTACCAACAAATGATTTATATGGCGAAGCATGAGTTATTAGTGCGTTAGATAATGGTATGAGTTATATTGCAACTGGCCCAGAGCAAGGAACGTCATTAAAATCATTTTATAAAAACCATTCTGAATATTTTGGCACTACGGAAAGCGAGTTTCCGTTATTGTCAAAAATTATTACAGCAAATGATTATTTATCGGTGCAAGTGCATCCTGATGATGAATATAGTTTAAAGCACAATAAGATGTTGGGAAAACCAGAATGTTGATATATTCTTGATTGTCCATCTGATGCCACAATGATTTATGGTCATCAAGCCCAAACCAAAACGGAATTGATTACAATGGTGGAACAAAAAGCATGAGAACAATTATTTACTAAAGTAAAAGTTAAGAAAGGTGATTTTTTATATGTCCCACCGGGAAAAGTTCATGCAATAACACCGAGAGTGACTGTTTTTGAGTTACAGCGTTCATCCGATGTGACATATCGTTTTTATGATTTTAATCGAGCCGATAAAGACGGGAACTTGCGTCCCTTACATTTGCAAGAGTGTTTTGATGTAACCACAGTTCCAGATTCAAATGAACAAGTCCAACATATTATAGAAGGAATATTGGTTGATAATCAATATTTTACCCTACACTTATTAACAAAAACGCAGGTCCTTGATTTATCATTAGTGCAATGAGGGAAAGTAACAGTTGTTGAAGGGGAAATTACAATTGGAACAGAAACGCTTAAAGCTGGTGAATCAGCAATTATTGTTGATTTAAATCAAAAGATTACGGTTAAGGTTAATGGGAAAGCCTTACTAAGTTATAAGAAATAAGTGGTTTATTCAAAACCATTTTTTATAGAAAAAAATTCCAGTTTTTTTAAAAAANNNGNTTTTTTTAANTATTTTTTTGATATAATAGACTTCTTGCATTACTTGTTAAAAAATTGCAAATATTTGTAAAAAAGATACTAATAGAAAAATATAATTTTAATTAATTATGTTTTTTATTTAAAAATTTAATATTTTTCCACAACGAAAAATTAATTTATTATTTAAATTATTTAATTTTAAATAAATATTTTATGTTAAATATAATAATTGTAAATTATAAATTGAGGCAATTAAATTAAATCTTAAACCAAATCTTTTTCTTCGATTACGATATTTTTCTGTAATAATTTTAAATTTTTTAAGAATAGCAAAAATATTTTCAATAATAATTCTCATTTTTGAAACTAGTCTATTATATTGCTTTTGTTCTTTGTTTAAAGGGTTTTTCTTTGTTTTCTTTGTAGGTATTAGAACATTATTGTGATTTTTTTGTATTCCTTGATAACCACTATCAACTATTAATTTGGTATTTTTTAAAATTGGGATTTTTGATTCTTTAAATAAAGCATAATCATGTTTTTTTCCGAGCGAAAAACTTGTTGCAATAATTTTTTTGGTTTCTTGTTCGATAATTACTTGTGTTTTGATCGTGTGTTTTTTCTTTTTACCAGAATAAGATTGTTTTTGTCTTTTTTTGGGCGTTGGATTGGAGTTTCGGTAGCATCAATAATAATAGTTTTATCATTAAAATAATCATTTATTAGTGCTTTTTTACCAGCAAGTTGTTGAAAATCAGAGTTTTTAATTAAAATATCTTCAATTCACTTAATATTACGATAACAATTAGCCTCACTAATATCAAAACTTTTACCAAGATGAAAATAAGTCTGATATTCTCGTCAATATAATAAAGTCATCAATAATCTATTTTCTAATGATAATTTATTAGTTTTACCACCTTTTTTAAATTTTTCTATTTCAGCAACTTTTAAAATATCTAACATTTTATTAAAAGTGGATTTTTTTATTCCTGTTAATCTTAACCATTCTCTATCATTAAGAGTATTAAATTTATTATTGTTCATATTTTTATGTCCTCATAAATTATATTTTATAATAATATTTTAATAAAAAAGGGTATCGCAAGAAGTCTAATAAGTGAGTATATTTTAAAGGAGGAAAAAACTATATGTATAATAAAATTTTTAATGAGAAGCATATCATTTTAGATTCAACCGCAAAGACTAAAGAAGAAGCTTTTTTAGAACTTGCTAAGTTGGCTGAAACATTAGGGTATGTTTCTGACCCGAACGAACTTGTTAAAGGTTTTGAGGCTCGTGAAAAAGAATCTTCAACAGGTTTTGAAGATGGTTTTGCAATTCCGCATGCGCGGATTAAAGCAGTTAAAAAAGAAGCAGTTTTGTTTATTCGTTTTAAAGATGCTATTGATTGAAAAGCAATGGATGGAAAACCAACAAAAGTGGCAATTGCCTTAATTATTCCTGAGGGTAAATCAGGTGATATTCATTTAGGAATATTAAGTGAAGTTACTCGAAAATTAATGGATGAAAACTTTAAAAAAGAAATGAAAGTTGAAACAAATAAGGACAAAATTCAAGCAGCATTATTAGCTGGTTCTGATCAAAACGATACGAAAGAAACTACTAAACCAACTGGTGAAAAACCGTTGATTTTAGCAATGACAGCTTGTGCAACAGGAGTAGCGCATACTTTCCTGGCTGCTGATAAATTAAATCAAACTGGTCCAAAATTAGGATATGATATTAAAGTTGAAACGCATGGGGCAGAAGGAATTCGTAACGATTTTACTGAAGCAGAAATTAAACGAGCAGAAGTAATTATTGCGGCAACTGATATTGGTCTTGATATGGCAAGATTTGGTGGAAAAAAGGTATATATTTGCCCTGTTGCTAAAGCAATTAAAGACCCTGAAGGAGTTATTAATGCTGCTTTAAAGGAGGGAAAAACTACACCAGTTGGAGAGTTTGCAACAAAAAGTGGTGGTAATAATGGTCAGAAAGTTGGAGTTATGAAACACTTGATGGCAGGGGTATCATATATGGTGCCAATTGTTATCTTGGGGGGGATTTTTATTGCTATCTCATTAGGATTGGCGAAAGCAATTTATGGTCCTAATTATGAAAACTTCCACGGTTCTTCAAAAGGGATGGGTTGAATTCCTGACCCAGCAGGAGGAACAACACATTGAGGAGAGTTATTCTATACTGACCCATTAACTGATCCTAAGAACTTTTTCTATTATTTAAATATTTTGGGGGGATCAGCATTTACGTTAATGATTCCTGTTTTAGGAGCATTTATTGCTAACTCAATTGCTGGTCGTTCTGCAATTGCGCCAGCAATTGTTGTTTCATTTATTGGTAACAATGCTGCTAACTTTTATCCTTTACCAGGGATTGAAGCAGTTAATACGTCAACTGGATTTATTGGAGCGATTGCGGCTGGATTAGCTGTTGGTTATACCGTTAAATGAATTAATACATGAAACGTGCCAAAAGGTTTAAAACCAGTAATGCCAATCTTCTTTATTCCAATTGTTGTTGGATTTATTTATGGAATGATTATGATGTTCGTAATTGGTTCAGCAGTTGGATGAGTAATGGGAAAATTCCAAGAATGAATTTCAAAAACATGAGGAAATACTTCAAATGCTGCTAATGTGGCAATTGGATTAGCCTTTGGTCTATTAATTGGGGCAATGGCTGGATTTGATATGGGAGGACCAGTTAATAAAGTTGCTTTCTTAGCATGTACTGGTTTAATTGGTTCAAAAATTTATACTCCAATGGGAGCAATGGCAGTTGCAATCCCAGTTGCACCAATGGGAATGGGAATTGCAACATGAATCTTTAAACCATTTTATAATGAAGAACAACGAACAATGGGTTCAACAGCGTTCTTTATGGGTTGCATCGGAATCTCAGAAGGAGCTATTCCGTTTGCGGTAAATGATCCAAAACGTGTTATTTCAAGTAATATTGTTGGATCAGCGATTGCTGGTGGATTAGCTGGAGCAGTAGGGATTGCTGATTTAGCTGGACATGGTGGTCCAATTGTTGGGTTCTTATCCGCTTTAGGTCGTGGAAACGGTGACACTGGTGTTTATGGTTGAGCTGGTGTTTGAGGATGAACATTATTAGCATTCTTATTTATGGCGATTGGAGCGTTAATTACTGCCTTTATGTATGGATTTTGACAAATTGCTGATAAAAAACGTACTGGTGAAACAATTTCAATGAAACAATTTGTTTTAAAAACACGTTCTGATAAAATTGCTGCTGATAAAAAAATTAAAGTAGCTAAAAAAGAGAACAAAAACAATATCGCTAAAAAACAATCATCAAAACGAAGTTAAGCAAATAAAAAATTAATAACGAATGTTATTAATTTTTTATTTTTGTGTATAATGGTAGATATTATAAAGGAGGAAAATTAAGTGATGTTAATGGTAAAATCATTATTTGATGTTCTTCCGTGATGAGCAGCATTATTAATCGTCATTGTAATTTTAGCAATTGTTGTTGGGCTTGTTTTGTTCTTTAAACGAAAAACAGATCAAATTGAAAATCATAGTGAAAGAGTCAAGATTGAAAGTTTATGACAGAAAATTCGTAAAAACCATAAGAAGAAAAAAACAGAAAAACTAGCAGTAAAGCAAAAGGCAAAAAAGAAAAAGCAAAAGTAACAAATGGAGGCGCCAATGAGTTTAATGAGTTATAGTTTTGGTGGTTGGAACGGACCTTGAGGTTTTTTTGACCCCTTAGGTAGTCAATGAGCACAACCGAATGGACCTGTTACTTTTGAAATTGAATTTGGTGTTGGTTTAAGTATGGTTGTTGTTTTATTACTATTAGTTTTTTATTACCAAAGTTTAATGCGAAGTTAGCAACAAGGAGTGCTTTTCGTTATGCTTTGGGTAGTTATTTAATTTTTGCATGATTAATTTTTTTGATTATTAAAAGTCATTTATTATTATCAAGTTATTCCAACTTTAATGTTTAATGGTGATAATAACATTTTAATTAATGGTTTGCAATATGGACAAAATAATATTGTGCAATATGAGAGGCAATGATATGCTCATTTTTTTGATACTGGGGCTGTTGATCGTTTGCACCTGCCAATTTATAAGGCTTGAGTTAAAGTTAGGTTAATTAGTCCAGGTGTTTATGAAACAATTTCTAGTGGTTCAACGATTCGCGCTGATAATTGAACCGATGCTGTACCGTTAGAGTTATGTAAATGATTAAATTTAATTTATGGAATTTTATTATTGTGTCCACAGCATAGCAAAGTAACTAGAAACTTATATTCGTATTATGCGCTATGGGGAGTGTGGTTGCCAATCTTGGTCTTAGTTTTTCCACCAGATGCTTATACTTTTGGGAATTATTATTATTGAGCTCATTATGGCAATCACGCTTTAATCATTGCTGTTTGTTGATGGATGCACCTTTATGGAACCCCAAGTTATGATAAAAAACAAATTTTGGGAAGTTTAATAATGTTTTTAATATACGCTTTGTTGGCGTTATTATTTTCAGCAATTCTAAATGAGAATTTTCAATATATGGGTAAAGGTGGTTGAAGTTTTGGCGGGACTAATGTTCGTGATTGACTGGGTGGTTATCCATCCCAAATCGTGCCTTTATTTGTCTTGGGAGCATTGGGAACAGTTACTGGCCATTTAATGTTGAATGCTTGTGGTCAGTGGTATCAAATTAACTTTAATAATCATACAGCACAATTAGTTCGAACAAAGAAAAATAAATTAGGGTTTTCAAAAGATGAATGAACATACCATAATTTATTGGGGTATAAATTATACCAAAAATATTGTTCAAAAAAAATAAAAAAAATAATGTTTTTTTATTTTTTTATATTATAATATTTACAGTGTAATTTAAGCTGAATGGGAAGAGGGAAACAATGACACAAATTCAAAGCAAGAAACGACCAAAATTTTTTGCTTCAAAAAAATGATATGCAACAGCTTTAGTTTTAATTTTATTAGCAACATTGCAAGAAATTATTATGGAGTCAACGGATTTAGTTGATAATTTTTTTGCTAGTGCAATTAAGAGCAATGTGCATGGTTTTCAACATTTGGCTGATGAGATTAAAACTATTTTTGGAGCAGATAATGTTTATAATGTAAAAGAAGTTTGAGAACAGTGGGGTTTAGGAAACTATGTTGGTTTTCATTATACGGCAGGTCAATTAGCAATGAATGGAGTTGCCGCTTCAAATCAACTTTATTTTATTATGTTTGCGATTTTAAGTGGAATCTGTTATGGGTTTGGTGTTTTTAATGCACAATATTTTGGTGCACAAAAATACAAAAAATTGCAAGAAGTTACCTTATTAAAAATTTATGTTTGTTTAATTATTTGCTTTATTGTGTTAATTTTATCGCAACTTTGTGGTTACCAATTAATTAGTTTTACAACAACACCTAAGTATGCACCACGACCAGATGTTTTTCAACAATTACAACCAGGTGATAAAGACTTAGCAATTCAATGATTTAAATACTTTGAATATCAAGCAGCATCAATTTCAACGGAAGAAGGAGCAGAGTATTTTAAAATTATTGCTTTATCATATCCATTATTAGCAATTAATATTGCCTTTATTACAACACTTCGTGAAACAGGGTGTGCTGGTTCGGCGGTTTGAATTTCAGTTATTGCTTTAAGCACAAATTGTTTTATGAATCCATTTTTAATTGAACCACATTTTCTTGGCGATTTTAAAGGAATTGGGGTGCAGGGAGCAGCAATTGCGACCTCTGCTTCGCGGGTTATGCAACTTATCTTTATTATTATTTTGTTTTGATATAAACGGTATGAATTTATTCCTCGTAATTGGTATCGTTTTGATGGCTATGTTACCCGTCGTGCGTTTCAAAAGGCATGGCCAATTGTGTTAAATGAAATCTTTTGATCAGTTGGAATGGTTTTACAGGTTAAGCTACGAGCATATTATAGTCTAGATGCTCTGACAGCAAATGCTATTTTTTCAACAATAATTGCCGCCTTGTATACCCCATTGTACCATGGGTTCTCAGCAGGAACCTCAGTGTTAGTTGGTAGTCGCTTGGGCGCTAATAATTTAGAAGAAGCAGAATACAATGGTAAACATTTAGTGATTTTAGCTTTCTTTGTTGGAATTATTACCGGATTAGTTTTAGTCGCTGGTGGTTGATTTTTACCAGAATTATTATTTAGAAATAATACGCCAGAAACATTTAGAATTGCTCACTGGATGCTCTTTGCTTATGGTCTTTGATATCCTTGTTTAATGATTACTGCGACAAGTTATGCGATTATTAGAACCGGTGGGGCAGTTATGAATGCGTTTATTTTAGATGCTTTATTTACATGATTAGTTCCTGTTCCATTATTAGCAATTTTAATTTTTACATCAAATTTAGATATTATTTATATTGTTTTAATTATGCAAACAGCAGATAGTCTAAAAGCAATTTGAGCGATCGTAATTTTAAGTCGTAAAAAATGAGTTAAAAATTTAACAGCAACAAAACATATTACTGAATTTGACAATAAAGTAAAAGAATTAAAAGAAAATGCAAAAGAAATTTAAAAATTTTGCATTTTTTTATTTTTTGTGTATAATATTATTTTTAATTTTAACAGGTAAAAATAGCGAATATATGATATAATTATTTTGTAATAAAAAAGGGGTATAAAAGTGGCTAGACAAAATTTAATAAAACAAATTAAGTTTTTTTGAATGGGGTAAATTGAGACAATGGAAAAAATTAAAGTATCATTTTTAGAAAAAAAAGGAATTTTAAAAGAATTCCTATATCAAGATGTTGCTGTCAAAGCGGGGGATGATATCGCCTTGATTGAAAGTAACAATGGCGAAGCCATCATTAAAGCCTCAATGGATGGAATTATTGTTAAACCAATTAAAGCCGGCAGCAAAATTAAAAAAAACGCTGTTATTGCTCATTTATTAACAACAGAAACTGAAATTGAAAAATATTATTTTAAACATCTTGAAAATAATAAATTCAGTCATTTAGATAAAAAAGGTGTTGTGTTTACAACAACCAAAAATGGTGAATTTGGAACAAAATGAAAAGATGTTGAAGAAGATGATTATTCTGGTATTAATCTTGTTAAATCCGACACTTTGAATCCGACTTTTACACCACCATTATTAGATCAACAACAAATGCAAAATAATAGTGAGGCAACACAATCCAATTATAATGAAATGAATATTGATTCTAAAGTAGAATTAATTAATGAAGCGCCACTTTCAAATGAAAGTTTTGGACAAGGTTTTGAACAAAATAATTTAAATCAACCATTGCCAACAACAATGGACTTTAATAATATGGGGCAACCTATTAATAATTCTAATTTTATTAATAACACAATGGTTCAACCAACACCAACAATGGAACAACAAACCATTTCAGAAAGTAAACCAACTGAAATTAAAAGATGAGACGAAACAGAATTAACATTTGGTCCTAAAAAAACTCGCCGCCTTTCTTTTAAAGATTTTGATATTGATGATGATCATATTATTAATAACCGTGCAAAAATTCCTTCAATTGATACAATTAAACAACCAAGTAATCAAAATGTAAGAAGTGAAGAAAATAATATGATGATTAATATGCCTAATATAAATGATGTTATGAAAGAAAATAACTTTGATTCAGCAGTTAGCAGTCTTAATGTTAAGACACAATCAACTGGACAAAATATTATTGCTAATGCTGTTCCAATTGGGCAAAAAAAAATAGAAGAAGAAAATCAAGCAAAAGAATATGCTAAGTATTTAGTTAATGAAACAAAACATCAAGATGAAGCCCCAGCTAATGCAGCCGCTCTTTTTGGCAATCAAGCAGAAAATAGTAGTTTTCGTAATCTTGTTAATCAACGTCGTCAGCAGTTACATAATAAAAATGATTTTCATGAATTATCATTACAAAGTGATAATTCAAAAAGTTCAATGGATTTCCTAGATGATGATGGTCGTCCAAAAATTTTACGTAATATTGTACAAGGAAGGATGAATGATCTAATTAAAAGAAATGCTAGTCCAGAAATGTTAAGTGGTCAAAGTGGAGGCAGCACTTATGGTTATGACCAACCAGATTATCGTGCTAAGGATGACGACTTGTCAGATGAAGTTTATATTTCAGCTGACGGTTATACCGTTGATCCTAAGGATACAGAAAAATCAGCGCCTAAAAAACCGAGTTATTTTTCACCGTTAAAATCTTATCGTGATCGTTTATATGAAAAATTAAATGATGGGGGACAACGTGAAAAAATTTTAAAAACAAGAAACCAACGTGAATTAATTAAAAAAAGAATGGAACAAATTGCAAAAGGAAATGTTGAAGTTGATTCAGTATTAGGAGAAATTAATAATTATCGTCGTCCTTCTTTTGAAGAAATTGAATCACAATACGAAATGTTGGATAATGAATATTATGGAAATGAAAATCAGCATCATGAGCAATCAACAACAAAACATCAACAAGGTTTTGCTAATCAAAATAAAAACCAACCAGGATATGGACCGGTAAACCAAGAAACAAAACAAGGAACAGGGAGTGTCACACCAATTACAAATAACTATCAATGTCCGTCAACGCAACAATCAGCAAGTGATAATACTATGCTTGTTGAACTAGCTGTTTTAAAAGAAAAATTATTAAATCAAGAACAAAGTAATCGTCAAAATGAATTGTTACGTGAAATTCAAAGTTTACGAGAAACAAATAATAATATGAATCAAAACAATAATGTTAACAACTTAGATAAAATGATGCAGTATATGTTAATGCAACAAATGTTGAAAACAATGAATGCCCCCGATCCAATGTTAAAAGAAATGTTGAAAGAATTTAATTTGAACAACAAACAAACTCTTAACCAAGGAATTGAAAATACTTCGGGTGGTAATAATTTACAAGTTAAAAAGTTTGATAGCGAAACAAATGCAATTCCTAATACTTATGGAAATTTAGTTCAACCATTAAACAATAGTTTAAACATTGTCAATACAAATAGTAAGATTGAACCACAAGGATTAGAAACAAGAGAAGAAATTAAAGCAACAAGATATCCGGCGATTCAGTCAATGATCATGTCACAAACGCATGTACCACCATTAACAATTAATGCTGAAATTGATATGTCTTCAATTATTGATCAACAACGTAAATTGAAAAATGCTAATACTGAGTATGGTGTTCGTTTTTCAACAATGAGTTTTCTTGTTAAAGCTGTTTCATTAGCATTAAGTGAGTATCCAAAATTAAATTCATATTATGATTCAAAAACAAATCAAATCGTTATTAAAAATTCACAACATATTGGGTTAGCAACAGAAACTAGTGAAGGTTTAGTTATTCCTGTAATTAAATTTACGGAACGCATGAGTTTAAAACAAATTGCAATTAATATTCAAGAAACAATTGAACGTTTACGCCAAGGTGAATTATACGATTATGAATTACAAGGAAGTACGATTACGATTGCCAACTATGGAACGGTCGGAGCTGTTAATGCAACACCAACAATTTTTTATCCAAACTCAGCGGTAATTGGGATTGGCCGTATTGTTCGTAAGCCGGTTGTTATTAAAGGTGATAAATTAGTAATTCGTTCAATGATGAATATTGCTTTAACAGTTGATCAACGAATTATTGATGCAGCTGAGGCTGGAATTTTCTTAACACGTTTAAAAGAAATTTTAGAAGCGCCAGAATTAATTACTTTATCATAAAAAAATCTTATTAATATTTATTAATAAGATTTTTT
>NZ_JXYY01000055.1:0-7292 GCF_016082235.1 Spiroplasma sp. hyd1 | reverse complement strand
AATAATATTTTAATAAAAAAGGGTATCGCAAGAAGTCTAATAAATCACACATATCCTGGCAAACCAAAAAAGGTTCCGTGGACATTTAAAAAGAAATATGGATATCAACGATTTTCAATTACACCAGGTGTACTTCCTGGTCAAGTAAAATGATCACCAGAAAGACAACGTAATTCACCTCTAATCATTGCATAAGCACAATATCCTAGTAAAACAAGGACATATTTTCAAAAGTTTGTGCGAAAAAATTGTTTTAACTTAATTTCTTGCTTATTTTCCATAAAAAATAGAACATAAACAACAAACGCAATTGGATTGGTCATATGATCAATAACGGTTGTAATTCAGCCTAAAGCACCACCTGGTAGGGGGTGTGTTGGTAGTAGTAAACAATTATATATAATAAAAGTAATGGTAATATAACAAGCTGCAGCTAGGGCAACTGGATATGATTGAATTTTATTTTTATTTTCTTGATGATGGCGAATTCCACTAATTAAGAATCAGAATAAGATTCCTAAGTTTGATAAACAAGTAAAAGTTGTAAAAAAATCTAATGTATATACTGTGTAATCACCATGGTAATGGTTAATAATATCATTTTGATTGAGAATCCCATTGACAAATGCTCATGTTAAGATGGCAATTCCAACTATTGCAAAAAATAGTTTATAAATTTGCTTTCAAATTAATTTTATTTTTAAAGTCATTTATAACTATTTCTTCTTGATTCTTGGTTGATTTGTAGTAATTCTAATAATCCTGCAATTACTATCATAATATTTTAGCATTAATTAATTTAAAAGATAGACAAACTAATAAAAATGATATGGGTCTGGCAAAAATAATGTTTTTTTTGAAAAAGGTATACATTTGAAATAAAATTGGGTAAGATAATATAAACCTAAATTATAAGGTTTAATTAGAAGAGGTGTAATAATGTCAAAAAAAGAACTAGCAGAGTTAATTGCGGGACAATTTAATTTATTAAAATCGCAAGCGGGAGAAATTGTCGACTTTGCTTTTGATAGAATTAAAGAAAATTTAGTCACGGGAAATGAAGTTGCAATTGCCGGATTTGGGAAATTTTTTGTATCAGCAAGAGCAGCAAGAGAAGGAAGAAATCCAGCTACTAGTGAAACAATTAAAATTCCAGCTTCTAAAGCAGCTAAATTCAAAGCAGCTAAACAATTAAAAGATGCATTAAACTAATCAACAGTTAGTTAAGAATTTATTGTAATGTTAAATAATTTATTTAACAAGGGCAGTATTAATAAGTGGCGATTTTTGTTGAGCCATTACAAATTAATAAATTTGTCAGAAGAACAGTTAGTGTTAATCATGTTGATTATGAACTGTTCTTCTTCTGATAAAAGGTTCATCACTCCGTTAGAAATTGCTAATCATTCCAATTTTACGGAAACAAAAGCAAAAAGCATGTTAGATCAATTAAAACAAGAAGGTTTTATTGATATTAAGATGAAAAAAGATGTTTTAGAAATGGATCTATCACCAATTTTCAACAAAATTATTATCGCAATCGAAAATTTAGAGTTAAATGTTGAAAAAAAGATTTTGTTTGACCAAGTCAATCAAATTTTACAAAACCCTTTAACTGAACACGAAAAAGCCACTTTAAATACTTACTTAGAGAATAAAATTTCTGATTTTCAATTAACCCTAATTATCACTAATCATCAAGAAACAAAAATGACGTTTAAAGAACTTATTAAGTTTATTGATAATTATCTTAAAAATAAACCAAAATCATTAACTAAGTACAATTGATTAATTGATTAAGAACTGGTTTAAAGTCAAGAAAATTAGGAAGGGTCGGAAAAAGTTCATAGCCATTTTCTTCAAAAAAAGAAACTGGGATTTGTTTTGTTGGCATTAGTCTTATTCATTCTGTTAATTTCTGATATGATAGGATAAAATAACGATTATAATGATGAAAATAAATAATAATAAAACTAATGCCATGATGTTTTTTAACTAAAGCTAATTGTTTTAACTGATGTGCTTTAATATTGTTTAAGTTGAATTTTTGCTGATTGGTTTCTTTTACTTCAAATTCGATATAATGGCCTTGATAAAGACTATAATAATCACAACCAGTTTTTTCTTTAAAATAACCTTTTATGATTATGTGTTGATCTTTTTCCAACGAAATAATATTGACTGCTCGTTTAAAAAAGAGGCCAATATTATGGTCAAAATATTTTTGAATAGTATAATTAAGTAAAGATTCTAAAAACATTCCACGATTATTGGGTAGGTGCATACTTGTTTCCTCATTCAATAATATAACAAAAAAAGGACACTTGTTCCTTGCAAAAGAGGTGTTAAAATGAAAACAATTAAATTGCGAGCAGTTGATATCATTAATAAGGAATTTCAGGTTGATTATCAAGGCTATGATCCGAATGAAGTTGATATGTTTTTGGATATGATTGCCACTGATTATCGTGTTTTTGAAGGCATTACTAATGATTTCAATAAAGAAATTAAATATTTGCGTCAGCAAATAAATGATTTGCAAGATAAGAATGATGTTTTAAGAGCCCAACTTGATGAAACAAAAGCCCAAAAAGCACGGTTAGAAGAAGAAGGTTTTTCAAAAGCTGATCTAATAAAACGAATCCATAATTTAGAAGGTAAGATAAAAAATGACTAAATTTTAACAAATGGTTATTAGTAAAATTAACACTTTATTTTTAGATATAGTATAATTATTATGAGTTATAACAGAACTAGTTGCTATTAACAACAGTTAATAGAGGAAACTCCACGCTCGCACAATCTGCGATGATTGTAGTGTTTGTGCTAATTTAATTCATAAGATTAGGCATAAGGGATCCTTATGACGGCTGAAAAAAATCCTAAGTTATTATTAATATGGAATTTTTTCTATAAAAGTGCCACAGAAACGAGTTTTTAAAGAAATTTAAAAAATGGAACGGGTAAACCCCACAAGCGAGAAACCTAAATTTTGGTAAGGGAACTTCTTTTTTTCAAAACAGAAGAAAATAAGAAGATCAATTTTAAAAAATTGATAGATAAATAACTAGTATTTTATTTTATAAAATAAAAAAACAGAACGTGGGTTATGATGTTATGACTTTGCAAATAAAAATAGAGCCATCTATTTTTATTTTTTCTTTATTAAAATAAATTATAATTTATTTTGTTAAAAATTTATTGTGGTCTTGACTTTTTAAAAAGATAAATTATAATTTTTATAAATAATAAAGGAAAAAAATAATGAAAAAAAATAGTAACAATGATTTAACTGTGAAAAATGATAGGATTTGGGTTCGAATTAAATCATCATTATTTCACAAAGAATTATATAATCAAAGGTTGGTTACCTTTAAAATTACCGCTGCGGCAATCTTTTTAGCTGTCGCTGTTGGTTTAAGTTTATTAGAAATTTTTAATATTCCAACGCCATGAGGAGCAACCTTTGGTTTACGCTTTTTTGACACATTAGTGATTATTTATTCAATCTCAATTGTTGGGTTAGGGTTTGCGTTATTGGAGGGAATAGCTTTACCTTGGATTCATAATCTAATTGATGGTCACCACACTTGGATTGAAATGGCATTCTTTATGATTTCTAACATTCTAGTTGTTCTTATCACATGGTTTATCTATTATATCTTGCTTAATGCTTACTATAAAGTAGAAGTTCCAGAAGATATTGAAGATCATACAATTCATGAGTATCATCATGTTAAAAAGGCTCATGATCACCATCATAAAATTATTAGTATTGCTTGAACAAAGAAGATTTTAGCATTTGTAATTATTGTGCCATTGTGTGCTTTAGTTGAAACGTTATCATTTCTAATTGTTGCAAAAATTCTAGTAAATACTGGCCATTCTCATTTAGAAGAAGAATATGTTCATATGATTAACCACGGGATTAATATGTTATCCCCCGCAGTTAGTACACCAAACGAAATTATTAATTGACCAGATAGTGTTATTGTTGCTCACGCTGGTCATGACCATGATCACGACAATAATGGGATGGCGTCTATTTTCGAATCATGACAACATACTTTAATCTTTATTGGAATTTTCTTTGGAATTTTTACCGCAAAGTATATTGTTAATTCTACATTGTTTTTATTATTAGAACGACGAACAAGACAGTTGGTTGATCGATATGGAATATATGTCTAAAAAACTTTTTTAAAACATTAAAAAAGTTTTATTTTTTGTTATAATATAGAGATAAGAGAGTTTATTGATAAAACTTATTTGGAATAAGAGGTGAGTTTATGGGGAAAATTAAAGAGTTAATTGATATTAATAAGATTGAAAAAGACTTGGAGTATAACGAATTAAACCATAAAAATCAGACTCGTAAGCAACAAACGCCATTAGAAATGATGAAGGAAATTAAAGCACCGCGAATCGGTTTTTTTAAGTTGGTTGCAATTTATTATCGTCGCTATTTATGACGATCATTTACAATTTTATTTACTTTAGTTTTAAGTTCAACGTCAATTGTAACAATTACCCTTTTAATAAATAAGTTAATGACCCAAATTTTATTTGAATTTGGAAATGATCCGGGGGCAGTATCAACTGGTTTAGACTGATGAATTTGATTAATTATCATTGGTGTTGTCTTAGTAATCGGGGTTGTCACAACAAACATTCGTGAACGTGTTGGGGGAATGTTGGGACGGAATATTGAAATTGATGTTCGAAATGCCGTTCTAAATAACTTAGTTGATTTAAACATTGGTTATTATTCTGATAAAAAAATTGGAGAAACAATGACAAAATTAATTAATGATACGCAAATTATTGGGGATGAATCACAATTAACGCCAGCTAACTTAATTAGTATCCCAATTATCTTT
This sequence comes from Spiroplasma sp. hyd1, assembly GCF_016082235.1. Lineage (NCBI taxonomy): Bacteria > Bacillati > Mycoplasmatota > Mollicutes > Entomoplasmatales > Spiroplasmataceae > Spiroplasma > Spiroplasma sp. hyd1. The sequence continues at coordinate 2,412 of NZ_JXYY01000055.1, read as the reverse complement.
ATTGGAAGTGCAATCGTATTGTTAAATATTGATTGAAAATTAGCGTTAATTTGTTTAGGGGCAACCGCTTTATTTATGACAGCAGTTGCTGTAACATTCCGTTCACAAGCATCAGAAACAGAAAATGTTCGTGCTAAAATTACTGACGTTAATGGTGATGTGACTGATCGAATTGCTTCAATTGCTTTAATTAAAGCGACAGGAACAGAAGAATATGAACGTGTTCGTTTTGAACAAATTCATAAGGAATACTATCGTATTAATCGTCGTTTAAATCGTATTCAAGCGCGAATGACAACAATTATTATTCTTTGTGCATTAAGTTTAACTGTTATTGTTGTCTTATCAAGTATTATTTTATATGGTAATAAAGGGTCAGAAAGTACTAACCACATTATGAAAGTTTTACCAGCTTTTATTACAGGAGTTAATACATTAGCCTTCCCAATTTGAACATTAACTGGATTAGTACCAGGATTAGCGCGGGCAACAGCATCAACAAAAAGAATTATTCAATTAATTCGTGTTGATACAACAATTGAACCAAACCGTGACGCGCCAAATGTTAATGAAATCACTGGTGATATTGTTTTAAAAGATATTGTTTTTGAGTATCCAGAAAAACCGGGGGTTGTTATTTTACCAAAAACAACTTTAAAATTTGAAAAAGGAAAAAGTTATGCTTTTGTTGGCGAAACTGGAAGTGGAAAATCAACAATTTCAAAATTATTGTTACGCTTTTATGATCCAACAAGCGGAGAAGTTATTATTAATAATACTAATTTAAAAGATTTAAATTTAGCAAGTTACTTAACACATGTTGGTTATGTTGAACAAGAGCCAAAAATTTTATTTGGGGATGTTATTTATAATGTTCGTTATGGAATGTTTAATGCGACCGAAGAAGAAGTTATTGCAGCTTGTAAAAAAGCTAACTTACATGATTTAGTAATGGGCTGAAAAGATGGTTATAACACCATTTTAGGTGAACGTGGCTTTATGTTATCAGGAGGACAAAAACAACGGTTAGTTATTGCCCGAATGATTTTAAAAAATCCGCAAATCTTAATTTTAGATGAAGCAACAAGTGCGTTAGATAATATTGTTGAAAAAGAAATCCAAGCCGAATTAGAAAAAATTATGGTTGGTAAAACAACAATTTCAATTGCGCACCGATTAAGCACAATTAAAAATGTTGATGAAATTTTTGTCTTAGGAAAAGGGCAAGGAATTATTCAGAATGGAAAATATGATGAATTAGTTTCAATTGATGGTCCGTTCCGTGATCTTAATCGTGCCGGAAACCAAGGGCGATAAAAAAGTGTTAAATGACACTTTTTCTTTTTGTTTAGTTAACAGGATTATTATTTTTAAATAAAGTGCTTTTAATAACAACTTGAAAATGGTAAAATATAGCAAATTTATTTTTAATTAGAAGGGTAATAAAGCATATGAAATTTAAAGAGTGAAAGCAACAATTACGTGATGGTTCAGAATTACAAATGTATGAATGAAAATTAGTAAACGACAAAGATATTAAAGGCGTTGTGCAATTAGTCCATGGGAGTGCGGAACATTCTTTGCGTTATGAAGATTTTGCAAAATTTTTAGTTGTTAATAATTATGTTGTTGTTGCCGAAGATCATCGCGGCCATGGGAAAACAGCGACTTGTTCTGAAGATTTAGGATTTTTTGCAGAAAAAGAAGGCTGAGAAAAAATTATTGATGATTTATATGAAGTAACAACTTATATTAAACATTGTTATCCTAATACGCCAATTGTGATGTTTGGTCACTCAATGGGATCATTTATGGTTCGCCATTATGCGATTAAATATGGAACAAATATTGCTGCTTTAGTTATTTGTGGAACAGCGCATTATCCAAAACGATTATTAAAATTTTCAGTTAAAATGGCTAGAATTGGTCAAAAACTTAAGGGACCAAAGTCAAAAGATAATTTTATTTATAAATTTTCTTATGCGCCACTAAATGTTCGTTATAAAGATGAAGGAGTCTTAGGAACAGAATGATTATCAACAGATAGAACCGTGCAAGAGGCATTTACAAATGATCCGCTAACAGGTCAAGTTTTTTCAACGAGTGCTTTTAAAGATATGTTTACGGGATTATTATTTATCACTAATAAAAAAATATTTAGTTAACACCAAATACTTTACCGTTGTTATTTATTGCTGGACAAGATGACCCGGTTGGCAAATATGGGAAGACAGTATTAAAAACCGTTGAATTGTATAAAAAAGCCGGTAAAAAAGTTAAAGTGAAATTATATCCAAATGCTCGTCATAAAATTTTAAATGAACCAATTAAACAAGAAATTTATCAAGATATTTTAAATTTTTACAATAAGAGTCTTTTTCGATAGTTGAAAGTCTAATTTTTATAAAAAAA
>NZ_JXYY01000056.1:1334-7286 GCF_016082235.1 Spiroplasma sp. hyd1 | reverse complement strand
GGAACATAAGCCATCTTAAATCCTAATTCATGCGCTTTTGCTAAATCAATGTGATTATACCCAACTGTTCTTGTCAATAAATATTTAACACCATATTCTTTCATCTTTAATAAGTTTTCCTCATAACAATCACAATTAGCTCGCACCATGACAGCATCATGGCCTTTCGNTGTTGCAATATTATCTTTTGTTAAATATTCTTCGATTAAAGTTAACTCATAACCATATTTTTCATTTAACTGTTCAAAAAATGGACGTTCAGTTTTACGAACCCCATAACAAACCATTTTAATTTTTGTACTCATTAATATTTTCTCCTAATTTGTATTAATTGTTATTTTTCCTAATATGTAAATAATGAAGTTGCTCCAATTGCTGTTGTAATAATTACTCANAATGGTAACGAAATAATTGAAAATAACGTTGAAACTAATGTTAAGTTACTTGTTAACATTGGTTGTTTATTATAGCCAATTGAATATGCAACAATTACCGAAGCTGGTGGTGCTGCTAACATAATAACAATTACCGCTAATCCGATTGAATCTAATTTTCATGCGCCAGTTTGTTTTCCAATTACGGCAAAAATAACTGCCAACACTAACCCAACCACTGGTGCTAAAATAACTTTCATCATCATTCCATACCATACTTTTTTATCTTGCATTGCTTCGCGAATTTTTCCTTTCGCCAATGTCATCCCAATTGCTAATCAAGCTAATGGTGTACAGACTCCTTCTAATGTTTTTGTTATTTTAAATAATGGTGGAAAAGAATTATCTAATCGTAATGGTGAAAAGAATTTACCACTACCAATCGCATTTTGATCAGGAACAACTGCAATTCCTGGAATTAACTGTGTTACTCAAAAGATAAATCCAATAATTGTTGCAATTAAAATTGGATTAACAAAAATTTGTTTTAAGTTTGCTTTAACNGTTGCCATTTTTTTAGCTCGCATTTCAGCTTTTACTTGGGCATAACCAGCTGGATCCATTTTGACATCAACAACTGTTTCAACTGTTGTTTGCCCAACTGGTGCTAACTGACCTGCCACTGGTTTACTCATTACAATAAACCCTAATGAATATAAGAATACTCGATAAGGAATATTAAAGATATTAGCTGGTAAAGCTGCTTTCCCTGCTCCGAATAAAGCAGTCACAACTGGAATTCCGAAGAAAGTAGTTGAGGCAAAAACAGTACACATTGCTAAAGTATCTCGAACATCTTGATCATATTTAATGTAAAAATATTTTGCAACAATTCCTAAAATAATATAAAATAAAAATCCCACTAATAAAATGGCTGCTTGTGTTTTAACTTGTTCAACAGTTGTATCAGCCATAAACCCATCAAATGCTAAACATGGTAAACCAACTACCATTACAATTTTAATTAAAACTGCTTCTCAGTCTTTTTTAAAGGTTCCCCGTTTTGTTAAAAATCAACCCAAAAAAATCACAAACATCGTCGCAATAATTGCACTTCAAAAGCCCCATGCTTTTAAAGTATCAACAACCGCTTGCCCAACATCCGCTTGTAAATATAAATGCATTAACTTNCGTCTCCTCTCATTTTTTCTAATAATAGACTTCTTGCATTACTTGTTAAAAAATTGAAAATATTTGTAAAAAAGATACTAATAGAAAAATATAATTTTAATTAATTATGTTTTTTATTTAAAAATTTAATATTTTTCCACAACGAAAAATTAATTTATTATTTAAATTATTTAATTTTAAATAAATATTTTATGTTAAATATAATAATTGTAAATTATAAATTGAGGCAATTAAATTAAATCTTAAACCAAATCTTTTTCTTCGATTACGATATTTTTCTGTAATAATTTTAAATTTTTTAAGAATAGCAAAAATATTTTCAATAATAATTCTCATTTTTGAAACTAGTCTATTATATTGCTTTTGTTCTTTGTTTAAAGGGTTTTTCTTTGTTTTCTTTGTAGGTATTAGAACATTATTGTGATTTTTTTGTATTCCTTGATAACCACTATCAACTATTAATTTGGTATTTTTTAAAATTGGGATTTTTGATTCTTTAAATAAAGCATAATCATGTTTTTTTCCGAGCGAAAAACTTGTTGCAATAATTTTTTTGGTTTCTTGTTCGATAATTACTTGTGTTTTGATCGTGTGTTTTTTCTTTTTACCAGAATAAGATTGTTTTTGTCTTTTTTTGGGCGTTGGATTGGAGTTTCGGTAGCATCAATAATAATAGTTTTATCATTAAAATAATCATTTATTAGTGCTTTTTTACCAGCAAGTTGTTGAAAATCAGAGTTTTTAATTAAAATATCTTCAATTCACTTAATATTACGATAACAATTAGCCTCACTAATATCAAAACTTTTACCAAGATGAAAATAAGTCTGATATTCTCGTCAATATAATAAAGTCATCAATAATCTATTTTCTAATGATAATTTATTAGTTTTACCACCTTTTTTAAATTTTTCTATTTCAGCAACTTTTAAAATATCTAACATTTTATTAAAAGTGGATTTTTTTATTCCTGTTAATCTTAACCATTCTCTATCATTAAGAGTATTAAATTTATTATTGTTCATATTTTTATGTCCTCATAAATTATATTTTATAATAATATTTTAATAAAAAAGGGTATCGCAAGAAGTCTAATGTACTTTTGTACTACTAATATTATACAATAATANGTGGTAAATTTTGACAAATTAANAAACTAANTCTCGTTAGTTTCTTAAATCTTATAATTCAATTAAGACTTTAATTCCTGGCCCCATTGTTGTTGTAACAGCAATATTCTTAATATATGCTCCTTTAACAGCAGCTGGTTTTGCTTTCCGAATTGTCTCATAAATTACATCATAATTAGCTTTTAAATCTTCTGCTTTGAATGATGCTTTTCCAATAATTGAATGAATGTTTNCATTTTTATCAACACGATATTCAACTTTTCCTTTTTTAACATCATCAATCGCTTTTGTAACATCTGGTGTAACAGTTCCTGTTTTAGGGTTTGGCATTAGACCTTTTGGTCCTAATAATTTCCCAATTTTCCCTAATTCAGCCATAATATCTGGTGTCNCAATAATTACATCATAATCAAATCAATTTTCTTTTTGAATTTTTTCAATTAAATCTTTTCCCCCAACAAAATTTGCCCCAGCTGCTTTTGCATCAGCTTCCTTANTATTTGTTAAGACTAAAATTCGTTGTGTTTTTCCAGTTCCTTTTGGTAAAACAACTGCTNCCCTAATTTGTTNGTCAGCATGACGAGGATCAACATTTAAATTAAAAGCAACTTCAACTGTTGAATCAAATTTTGTTGTTGCTGTTTTCTTTGCCAATTCAATTGCTTCAGTAATTGGATAAACTTTGTTTTTTTCTACTAATTCAACAGCTTGATTATATTTTTTTCCAAATTTTGCCATTGTTAGTTTTTCTCCTTCTTACTTGGCATACCGTCAACAACAATTCCCATATTACGAGCAGTTCCTTCAATAATATGCATTGCTGCTTCAACATCGTTTGCATTTAAGTCAACCAACTTATATTCAGCGATTTTACGAACTTCGTCTGCTGAAATAGTTGCAACTNTTTCATCCTTTGCTTTTGCCGATCCTTTTTGGATTTTAGCAGCTTTCTTTAATAAGATCGCTGCCGGAGTAGTTTTTAATTCAAATTTAAATGATTTATCATCAAATGCTGTAATCACGACTGGTACAACATCACCNATACGGTCTTTTGTTGCATCGTTGAACTGAGTACAAAACTGNGGCATGTTAATTCCTAATGAAGCTAACTCTGGCCCCGGTTTTGCTTGCCCAGCCTGAAATTNTAATTTTGCAATTCTAGTAATCCTTGCCACGAGCAATTTCCTCCTTTTGAATTCTCGCTGTGGTCCAAACGTAATNTTAACATTACTACCACATTTAAGCATATTCTACTAAGTAGAATAAATGCCTANTTAATTATAACAATAAGTTAAGAAAAAGCAACTTTATTTTAATTTACTTTTTAACCATTAATTAAAAAATGAAAGAACCAATAAAGTTCTTTCATTTTAATATCATGTTATCTTGTTTTTGGATAAACATAATCTGATGGTTTAAAANCAATTCCNTAGATATTTACAGGTCATGGCGTATAATAAATATTATTAGTTGTTGCATTAACTCCAAAATTAAAACGCAAACTATAATTTCTATTTGCATAAATACTTAATGACCGATCGCTTCCGATTACAGGNACCAAATCAACAANTTCTGTTGTNACTCAAAANTTATCAATATCTGGTAAANTTTGATTTTGTGGATCAGTTTTAAATTTATTTAACAGCNTTNTTCAAATTTTACGNTGTGANAAACNNTCANTTTTNACNTGTTTTTCTANACCATTTCAATAATCAACATCTAAAAACAANNCACCTTCTTTTCAAACNTTAATATCNCAAGTAATTTTNTAATATTNATAAAANGNACTAATAATTCGACCAAAATTTTTAATTTTTTCAATCATTCCATCACGCGTAATCCCNACACTTAAATAAAANGGNTTACCCTCATTTAAAATAACACCCGACAATGGGATNCCAGCNACTAAAATTTTTGCCAAGTTAATTCTAAACTGNCCNAANTGNAATTTTGNNNNAGATGTNCTTGTTAAAATANTNAATTTTTNGCCATAATATTCTAAAAAGTTTTCTGGTGTTAATTTATCAGGAGCATAACCAGTATTAACCCACGTATATGTTTCATCATCAGGAATAACGGGGGTAACACCATTTGTATCTGGATTAATANTTGAATTTAATAAAACCAAAATTTGTTCATCCTTAGCATAAGTAATACTATTTCGAATTTCACCAAGTTCATTGTCAGCANNTGTAATGCTGCATCTAATTCTTTTTGGACAATTACATCTAACATGCTGTGATCAAAGGCATAATTTAAATCAAAATTTTCATAAATACTCCGAAAAGCTGGATTTTCATCCACAATAATATTTTCTGCCATTGAATTAAAAAATTTTACAATTGCTTTTGANACGGTTCCTGTCACAGCCGTCAAAATTTCTTCCATTTTTACTTTATCATTTGTAACTGTATATTGTANTAAAAATGGAACACGTGTTTCTAATGTTTTAAATTGGATTTTAACTTCTAATTTAAAATNCAACCGAACTCCTTGCAAATTGTTAACATCAACATTTGCTAATGATCTTAACTGTTCAGTGTCAATGTGGTTTAACATAAACTGATAACCTTTTACATCAGCACTTAACGGTAATGTATTAATATAATAATTTGAATATTGGTCAGCAATTTCACGATTAACATTATCAAAAATAGTCAGAAAACCATTTATTAATGCGTTTAACCCTGAACCAACATTTTCATCATTTAAATTCAATTNTCGCTGTGATTGTTTCTTACTGACCATTGTAAATAATTTTTCAAGACCATTAGTTGGATAATCGTTAATATCAACTAATGCTTTTTCCATCGCATATTTTTGAAACGCAGCGCTAACTTTTTTGGTAATTTCATTTAAAATTTTTAAATCACCTTGATAATCAATACCATTATTTTCTTCTTGATCAGTATTTGGTTTTGCAACACAACTAATAATCAAACCCGGACTAACAACACTAAAATTAAAAACCCCTAGCATTACTAATAATTTTTTNATTTTTTGTTTTTTCCTNCCATGAGTTTTTTCATCGGATATGAAGTGATTATACAAAAAAANGACAAGGANTATAATTATTCAAATCAAGTTATTATCAACCATTAATATAATTAGAACCTTGATAACCATCTTAAATAAAAAAAATGACATTATTGATAGTTAATGTCATTTTTCATAAATATTTAATTTTTTACTCATNGACAAAAATCCATCCTAATGNTCCAACTCCAATGAAAAGATTAGGAATGNCCCCTAAATAA
>NZ_JXYY01000056.1:0-1325 GCF_016082235.1 Spiroplasma sp. hyd1 | reverse complement strand
GTTCAGGGTGATTGGTAATCTGCGTTAACAAAGAATCCAATTAAGAAAATGACTGCTAAACCAGTGATCGCTAAAGCTCATAATAATGATCAGAATCCCGGCTTAACTGATAAGGNAATTAAAATATATAAAACCCCTAAAATCAGTAAGACTGGTCAACTTGTATCTCAGCCATAAATCAAAGTTTTTGCTGGAACACCTGCCGCAAACAAAATTCCAATTATAATAANTTCAAGNAGCGCCAATAAACATTAAAATTTTTGNTNATGTCAAATTTTTCATATTTTTTCTCCTTTCGATAATTATAGTAATTATACCGGAAAATTATGAAATTATTTTGGCATTTTTATAACCTTCAGTATTAAAAGAATTAAAATTTTTTGATTTTAAGAATATCAAAACATCGGAAGCACGAAAGTTATTATTAATTGCAGGAATTAGTTGTGGTGAAATATATTGGGCATTATTATCACCTTTAATTGTAAAGTAAAAACCTCAGTGNGGTAGAAGATATTTTACTTTGTTAAAACTATTATTTATTCAATCTTCTTGATAATTTAAATCAATTCGAAATACATTGTGGGCACCTGTTTTTGACACTTTAAATTTCCTTCTGAATATCTGTTTGCAATAAGTTTCCTCAACTATTAGAATCTCATCATACAAATTTTGTTCCATTTACTTCTTGAACTGGATGCGAATCAGCAATTGTTCCGCGTTCATCAAACTCTTTTTGAAAGCTATCATTTAGTTGTTTCATATTTTTACTATTTTTAATGTCTTGTCATTTATCTTGTGCCATCATAGTATATCCACCAACAGCTGTATTTTGCGTTAAAAAGGGATTAGAAATATACATACCATTGTCGGCTTTTCTAAATGTTATTGGCTCATAAATCTGAGTTACGAGTTGCATATTAGCAGTATCAGCAAATGATAACTTTTTCATAACTTCATCAATATTAGTAATATTCTTAAAATGAACATAAGCATGGCTTTCTTGGTTAAGGTCTAACCAATTGTTTTGTTCGAAACTACTTCTTGCCGATGATAAATAATAATTATCATAACCAACGGTAAACTCTTTTGATTCCTCTGTTTTCATATGATAAATCCAATCTGGATCCTTATATGAAATAAACTCATCAGTATTTTTACAAGCAATAATTGTCGCTGTTGGTAACAAAATAAATGAACTACTTAATATCACTATTAATAATTTTTTCATCTTCTTTTTTATTCTTTCTAGCAAATTAACAATGGACAATTTAATTCTAGTTACAATAAACAAAAAAGCATTCCCAAAATGCTTTTTATATAACAAT